>NZ_JAQMUH010000089.1:0-9389 GCF_028331025.1 Anabaenopsis arnoldii
CTCTTTAAGAGAGGGCGTATCAACCAATGCACGTAGGAAAATCCCCCGCGCACCATTTATGTCCCGGCTCATTACCCGCCCGTCAGATGGAGACTTAACGAATTTAGCACCACCAAGGTTGGGGATGATTTCACCAGTCCAACTGACTGTTTTTGATGTGTACGCTTCGTTCACATCCATCACTACTTTATTAGTCTCAAAAGCCTTGTGCTTGAGAAAACACTTAAATCGGTAGTGAGAGAGTGTTAACATTTGGCGCACTGACTTTGACCTAATTCGTCGTTTCGCCTTCTGAGACATTTGGGATGTTTCAAAGGTGGGCAGTAAAATAATGTCAAAGTTATCAACCAAAAATCGAGCAGTTTTCTTGTGCAATTCGTCTACAAGGTTTTTGATTTTACCTCGCAGTCTACTAGCAGCAAGTTTCATCCTTCTTCTTTGTTTGCACTTGGCTTTAGTGAATTTAGAAATTAACTTATCCAAACGAAAACACAACTTCTGGATTTGCAAATTAGCATATAGTCCAATTTCCCCAAAACTACATTCAGAAAAGAAGGTGATAAACGTTCTGATACCGGGGTCAAGTGCTACAACACGTCCTTGGTTATCAGACTTCTGTTACGGAGGTAGGATTCAACGTGAAAAAGTCTTTGTCCTGCTTCGTTTTTGATGCTTTCGATCTTGCCATTGTCTGCGTACTTCCTTAAAGTGTGTGGGTGCAGTCCCAGTTGTTTGACTGCTTCTCGTAGTGGTACATAAGCCATACTACTATCTGAGCATTTATGAGGATATGTAATCTATTATTAGCAAATAACTAGCTATTGGCTAACCTCTAGATAAACTTCCCCAAACTCTTGGTCAGCCAGGGTAATACTCTTGTAGCTAAGTTTACCCTTAATTACCACTTCCTCACCTTCTTGGAGATGGGGTCGATGGGTAATTACCCAAATTTTGCCAGTGGAGTCATTAATTTGATATGCCCATTGCTTCACCAGGGGAACTTGCCTTTCTACCTTACCCCGGATGTAAACTATATTCCCCTGGTCTGTTGCTGGTTTAATTTCCTGAATCAGGGTGATTTTCTGACCCATGCTCAAGTTACCTCCATTTAGGCTGGGTGTTCTCAAGGAACTACAACTACAAAGTACTGCTAAAAGTAACAAAGCAATGCTGCAAATATGAAAGTTTTTTATTAGTTGCATAGAGTCAGTTCCCGTGGCTAAATTTCCAGATTCGGGGAATGATTCTTCAATCCTTCCCTGTTCAGATGAGACAGTTAATCTGAGAAGATAAATAATATGAGTATATTCTTTTAGATAGCAAAACCCTATGAAACTAAGGGCCAATGCCTGAAGTAGTTAGGCACGCAAAAAACCCAAATATGTTACGAAAAGTAAACACGCCTCACAGCCTTTCCAATGAAAACAACAACGGCCAAAATTCTCGACGGTAAAGCCTTAGCTGCAAAAATTCATCAAGAAATTTCAGCTATTACTACACAAACACAAGGAAAAATTGGGCGGCTACCTGGTTTAGCTGTATTAATGGTGGGGGATAACCCAGCATCAGCCGCTTATGTACGCAACAAAGAACGAGCTTGCACTAAAGTTGGTATTGCTTCTTTTGGTCAGCATTTTCCCACAGAAACAACCCAAGGGGAACTTGAGCAGGTAATTGCAGCACTCAACCAAGATGAACGTGTAGATGGTATTCTCGTGCAGTTACCTCTCCCTAGCCACTTGGATGCTGTAGCCCTGTTAAATAAAATAGACCCGGACAAAGATGCTGACGGACTGCATCCAGTTAACTTAGGGCGGCTAGTGCGGGGGGAGGCTGGTTTACGCAGCTGCACCCCAGCCGGTGTGATGCGGCTATTGCAGGAATATGAAATTTCTTTGCCGGGGAAAGAAGTTGTGGTGGTGGGACGCAGTATTTTAGTAGGTAAACCAATGGCCTTAATGCTACTGGAAGCTGATGCTACTGTTACCATTGCTCACTCGCGATCGCTCGACCTTGGTAAAATCACCAAGAATGCTGATATTATTATTGCTGCTGTAGGTCGCCCTGGATTAATTACTGGCGAAATAGTCAAACCAGGCTCTATTGTGGTAGATGTGGGTATGAATCGTGTAACAGATAGCAGTGGCAAAAGTCGGTTAGTGGGAGATGTTGACTGGGAATCAACTGCTAGTGTCGCCGAATATATAACTCCAGTTCCTGGTGGTGTTGGTCCCATGACTGTTGCCATGTTGTTACAAAATACAGTTACTAGTTATTTAAACAAAGCAAATTGTTAACACTTAACAGTCAACAGTTTAAAATTGTCACTGATAAGACAAACAACCAACCAGCCCTAAAATAGAAGGAATTGAAGAATGGTAGCAGCTGATAACCTCCAGAAAATGAAAGAGCAAGCCACCTTTAACCTGGAAGCCTATCTCCAAGAACGGCAAAAGCTTTGTGAAACTGCTTTGGATATGGCTATCCCTGTGATCTATCCAGAAAAGATTTATCAATCCATGCGCTACTCTCTATTAGCTGGAGGTAAGCGTCTGCGCCCCATTTTGTGCCTTGCCGCCTGTGAAATGATTGGCGGTACAATCTCCATGGCTATGCCCACAGCCTGTGCTATGGAAATGGTACACACAATGTCTCTCATTCACGACGACCTACCAGCAATGGATAATGATGATTATCGTCGTGGGAGATTGACAAATCACAAGGTTTATGGTGAAGATATTGCCATCTTAGCAGGTGATGGCTTGTTGGCTTACGCCTTTGAGTTTGTAGCCACTCAAACCCCCGAAACCGTTTCTAGAGAGCGAGTTTTACAAGTAATCGCCCGTCTGGGCAAAGCCCTAGGGGCAGCTGGTTTAGTGGGCGGTCAAGTGGTTGATTTAGATTCCGAAGGTAAATCAGATATTTCTCTAGAAACCCTCAATTTCATTCATAACCATAAAACAGCTGCCCTTTTAGAAGCCAGCGTCGTTTGTGGAGGAATACTCGCCGGGGCATCTTCTCAAGATATACAAAAACTCACCAGCTATTCTCAAAACATTGGTTTAGCATTTCAGATCATAGATGATATTTTAGATATCACCGCCACCCAGGAGCAATTAGGCAAGACTGCCGGTAAAGACCTAATAGCTAAAAAAGTTACCTATCCTAGCCTGTGGGGACTCGAAGAGTCACGCTCCAAAGCTCAACAGCTAGTCGAAGCAGCCTGTCAGGAACTAGAAACCTTCGGGAAATTGGCGCACCCACTCCAGTCCCTGGCTTACTTTATCACCAGTCGCAATCACTAAGTCAATAGACTTGGGATTTTGGGTTGCATAAAAATGTTTCCTCAGAAAATAATTGCCGCTAAATTTACTAACCGAACCGAAACACCATGCAGGACATAGGCCATATTTTAGATAACCGGGTGCTGCTGGTTGCTCTGGTAGCTTGTTTCATTGCTCAAGCATTGAAGCTCATAGTTGAGCTGGTCAAACATCGGAAACTGAATGTACGTGTTTTAGTTACAACTGGAGGTATGCCTAGCGCCCATTCAGCTTTAGTGACCGCTCTTGCAGCCGGTGTGGGAGAAAGTCTTGGTTGGGCATCGGCTGAGTTTGCTTTGGCTACGGTTTTCGCCATCATAGTTATGTACGATGCTGCCGGAGTCCGCCAAGCCGCTGGTAAACAAGCTCGTATTCTCAATCAAATGATTGATGAATTATTCCACGAAAAACCAGACTTTAGTCAAGACCGTCTGAAGGAATTACTCGGACATACACCAGTGCAGGTGATCGCTGGTTCCGCCTTGGGCTTAACCATCTATTGGTTAGCTCGGTCTGCTTACTAGTTTACAGAGCTAGTCCTAAGCTGACTATTTTATAGACAAAACTATACTTATGTTGACAACAATTGACATAAGTCAGTTAAGAAAATCGCCCACTTGATATATAATACGATATCAAGTATTGAATTAAGACTATTGCCAACGCGAAAACCAAGCAATGATAGCGGTAGTCTTTCTTGTAAATCTTAAGAGAAATATCGCGTCTGGCTAAGGCGTGCAAGTCTACACCAGGGATAACCGCTCCCATGCTCCCGTTGAAGTAGAAAGTAAAGTCTAGCTTTGTCTAGTTTTTATATAGCAGCTACAGATGAGCGCAGTAACATTACCTTATTTCCATCTACTAGAATGGCAAAAAAACCGCTTTCGTTGAGCCTTTGTAGTTTCCTGTATGCCTCCTGTTGGTTCCCAGTATGAGCCGCCAATAGGTAAGGGCGTTGTCCGTAGGAAACTAAACCTATGTTACCGCCTACTACTTGTTGTATACTATTTGCTAGTTCTGGACGATTGAAATAATCTACCAATACAGCATAACCATCCCCTAGTAATTGGGGATTAAAGCTAATTGTCTGACCTGGAGTTGGTGGTGGTTGAACTGGATCTAGTACAACATCACCCGCTACTGCTCTTGTACTGATGATACTAGATAAGCCAGCAATATTCTTTATATATCTTCCCCAACGATTCGCGTCATCAATACTGTTAAATCCGCCTATGCGTGTGACTGTATCAGTAAGATATCGGCAAGTTGTAGCTTGAATCTGATTTGGTATAATATTGCGTAGCTGTTGGTAACTATCTGCCCTAGGACTCAGTACCAATAACACATATTCCCCAGGGCGCGGGAGTTCACAAACGGGAAGATTTTGTTGGGCGGACACAAAAGTCATGCTCCCCATCAAACTGGCTGCAGTCAGTGCTAATGCCCTAGATAAAGTATCAAATTTCTGGATAAAATTGGCAGGCATAAATGGAATTCTTGAGGGGTAAAAAGGGGTTGAAGCCAAGAAACTAGAACCGTATGACCGGATTCTCAACAAGACCTATTGAAGGATAATGATAGCTAAATTCTCCCAAAACTGCTTTCAAAATTCACTACCACTTGCACATCACAAGACGGCTCTAATTTATCTTTTGATTTGCAGCTTCTTTGTTAGCCGTCAGGTGGAATCTTTGCCCAAGATTTCAAAAATGCATTTTTTGTTCCCCTACCGTCAGGGTAGGTATTGTACCTACCCTAGATTTTCTTCTCTTTTAGTCCCCAAAAATATCAGGACTAAAGTCCTCAGTAGCAAACTCAGGAATATAAGAGTATATTAAGAGACATAGCTCACAGATGCTAAAGGATCCGAGATAGTCTCGGAGGGAGCCTGAAATTCTCCGGTAATCACATACTCAAATCGCAGTTTTAACCAGGTTATAAATTGGGGGTTGGTAGAAATAATGGCTGCGGCAGGTTGAGGACACTTCGCTTTTACCTGTGCCATTTCAGGTGATTCTAGGAAAGCTGGCTGCTTCACCAACCAAAAATCAATTTCTTTTTCTTGTTCATGGTAGTATCGAGTCCGCTCCTTGAGCACCTCCGAGGTTGGTTCCTCGTGGATGAGAAATTTTTGACTTGCCAAAACGTAATAATATGTTTGCATTTTTCAACCCTTGCTATTCAATAAATTGAGGAAGATGCACCACTGTCACCCTGAAAAATAATTAAACCGGAATTACCTAATTAAGGCACTAAATGGACAAGCACTAGGTTTTCTTGAGTCACTTTTGGGTTTTTCTTGCCCATACCACAATTTTTGGAGAAAACTCCAAAAATTTCCTGGCTTCTGCTTTGGTATGGCTGATACCACCCGATCGCGATCGCCAGTTTCTGGTTTTGCGCTTGCTGTCAGCTTCTCCAAAAACTTGGTGTTGTCATAATAGTGTTCCAAGGAGAGGATTTTCAAGTCATCGCTAACATGGGCAATGCTCATACCGATTACTTCTATGGTTTCTCCTGTGGGTGCGTAGTCCTTATATGCACCTTTAAAGTGTCCCCAATGTCGCCACTTAAAAGCCACAGTCGGGGGTGCTGAAAACACTTCTAACACCTCCCAGAGAAATCCTTCGGGAAATGCTGTATGGAAGAGGTTTGTGGATGTTTCAAAGTTTTCCTCAGCAGCTTTGTAATGTTGAGTATTACCAATCAACAGCTTGTAAGTCCCTGACTCTACCACATCTGATAGAGTGTAGCTAGGACCTCCATTGGTACTCATGCGGAACTGATCATTGACAACTGATATCCACTGCTGGGGGTTGGTTTTGAAGTTAGCTTCTACATCAAAAGTTCTCACCAGATTTTGCACTATCGCCTCTAGTGAACCTTGGGGATGATTACGTGTACTCTCCTTCGCCAGATTCTCATTGGAACGGGTATAGTCGGGAAACTTCCCATAGCGCCATTCGATATTTGTACTCTGTTCTAGTACTTGATCTCTGTGCTGTACCCAAAGGGGTAGACCGTTAGACTCTGTTGAGGTCATAGAACTTCCTTCTCAAAGATGTAACTCCAAAATTTGGTGGATTTCGCAGTTCCAACCCCTCTATTTTGAATTTCTACCAGTAGATATAGTTACAGCCCCTGTATGGCTTGTTTCATTTCCCGGACTGCTCTTTCTATTCCTACTAATGCTGCTCGACTGATAATGGTATGACCAATGTTGAGTTCTTCCATTCCTGGTAATGCAGCTACAGGGTAAACGTTCCAGTAGGTCAGTCCATGTCCTGCATTAACCCGTAAGCCGGCTTTTATTGCTTGCTCACATCCGTGAGCTAATAAGGCTAGTTCTTGCTGGCGACTTTTTTCCTCTTTAGCCTCAGCGTACTGGCCGGTGTGCAGTTCAATAAATTGGGCTTTGACCTTGACAGATGCTTCAATTTGTGCATCTTGGGCATCAATAAATAGACTCACCGGAATACCAGCGCTCTGCAATTTATCAACTATTTCCCCTATTCTAGCAGTTTGCCCAGCGATATCTAGTCCGCCTTCTGTGGTAACTTCTTCCCGCTTTTCGGGCACTAAGGTCACGTAGTCGGGTTTAATATCAAGGGCAATTCTCACCATTTCGTCCGTGGCGGCCATTTCTAAGTTGAGGTGCGATCGCACTGTTTGCCGTAACAGTAACACATCTCTGTCCTGAATATGCCGCCGATCTTCCCGTAAATGTACAGTAATGCCATCAGCACCCGCTAATTCTGCCAGTACCGCCGCTGCTACGGGGTCCGGTTCCACTGTCCGTCGCGCTTGACGGATGGTGGCGATGTGGTCAATATTAACCCCCAGTGTAGGCACCCTTGTATCCCCCTATCCATAATCCATAAGCTTTAATTTTAACGGATTTTAGCTATATTTAAACAAGAGAATTATGGTTGAGCGATCGCCTAAATCCCCAAGCAGGATTTAGAATAATATTTACACTCACTCTTTGCGGCGGTATGCTTTTAGAACTACAACAGATTATCGTCAAACCAGGACAAGAAATGTTGCTACAAGATATTACTTGGCAGCAGTTAGAAAATATTTTGGCAGAAATGGGAGAAAAACGGTCTGCACGTATTTCTTATAGTGATGGTTGGTTAGAAATCATGGTTCCTTTACCTGAACACGAAAAAGATAAAGAATATATTGGTGATTTAGTTAAAATTTTGCTAGAAACACTCCAAATTGATTTTGAACCTTTTGGTTCCACTACACTAAAAAACGAACAAATGCGGCAAGCAGTCGAACCAGATACTTGTTTTTATATTCAAAATCAAGCTGCTGTAATTGCTAAAAATCGTCTTGATTTAACTGTAGACCCACCACCAGATTTAGCAATTGAAATTGATATTACCTCCCGGACTCGATTTGATAACTATGAGATTTTAGGAGTTCCTGAACTGTGGCGATATACAAAACAAGGTTTAGAAATTTCTGTGCTACAGGAAGGAAAATATCTCAAAGTTCTATCTAGTCCTAATTTTCCTAATATCCCCATTGTGGAATTAATTAATGAATATGTTCAGCAATGTTTAACTATTGGCAGAAGTCAAGCTATGCGTAATTTTAGAACTTGGCTCAACAGTAATTTATAATTATTTTTAATTTGGACACTTCTCGCCCTAACTGGAAGCACTAGTATAAAAGCGTAAAGCAAACCGCCAAAAAGCGTTAGACATCCAAAAGAGTAATACAGCTAACACCCCAGCACCTATAGACCAGTTAACTTCACCCCGACCCAGCATAGCTTCCGCTGGTATTGTAGTTAAAAATGCCACTGGTACTACAAAAGTAAAGAAAAAGCGGTAAGCCGTGGGATAAGCTACCATCGGATATCTACCAGCTTCTAACAAACCCCGCAGAACTTCTGTAGAATTGTATATTTTTACAAACCAAATGCTGGTAGCACCCAGTATAAACCAGAGACTATAAAGAATTACCAAACCAAATAACAACGGTACTGCACTCATCAGGTAATTCTTGATGCCTAAACCCAGGTTTGTACCTGCATAGCCAATGACAATACTACCAAAAACTAAATCTGGTAGTCCCCAAGGTGACAAGGTGTGAGTCGAAAGCCAAAACTGACTGCGGATAGGTTTGAGTAACACAAAATCTAATGTACCTTCCTGGACATGGCGGACAATGCGATTGAGGTTTGGCGCTAAAAAAGTAGCTGAAAACCCTTGTAGTAGAGTAAAAATTCCCAGAACTAGTAAAGCCGCCGACCATGACCAGCCGGTAAAGGTGTAACCAGTCCGGTAAAATAAGAAGAGTCCGAATAAACTACCTGCAAGATTACCCAGACTGCTGAGGGTAGCTATCAGAAAATTCAGGCGATACTCCATCTCAGAGGCGATCGCCGTACTCCAAAATAACCCTAGTACTTGCCAATATCTTCTCACCTTGCACCCAGAGTAACAACATACTGACAGCATAGCGAATCACTAGCCATCTGGCATATAGGATCAAATATGACCCGTGCAAAACGAATTAAATGATTAAACTAGACCAGTTTCTCAAATTCATGGGTGTAGCCGCAACCGGAGGACAAGCCAAGCTGATGATTATTGATGGTGGCGTAAAAGTCAATGGTACAGTGGAAACCCGAAGAGGACGCAAATTAGTATTAGGCGACAAAGTAACAGTAGAAGGGAAAACCTTTGAGGTGGATGTATAATCGTCCCTAAATTACCTACCCTACCCTGATTTTGGTTAAGTCCTTGCCATTAAAGGGTAAAGATTGCTGTTCAATGATTGAATACTTACTCTTAGAGGTTGTTTGATAAGTTTTCAACAGGTAATTTTTATCTTAGGGAACAGGGAACACACCGAACACCGAAGGATTGGGAAGGATTGGGGAACACACAAAAAACAATAAAATCTAGTCCCCTCCCCTTAAAAGGACAAGACAAGGTGGACAAGGTGGACTAGGTGACAAGGGAGAAAAACAGTACAAAGTCTGTATTCTTAGTAAGAAAAATAGCCCCTTAAAAGACCATTGTCCGGATAAAATCTTCCTTGTCC
>NZ_JAQMUH010000090.1:0-41213 GCF_028331025.1 Anabaenopsis arnoldii
AAGGAATAGGCGCGATCGCAGTTTCGACTACCCTCATTGTGGTTTCGACTACGCTCATTGTGGTTTCGACTACGCTCATTGTGGTTTCGACTACGCTCAACCACCGGAATCTGTTCCCTGAGCGGAGTCGAAGGGAACAATCTAATCCAGTTCCCTCCCATCTTGAGGGGAGGGTTAGGGTGGGGTCAAACATATTGTCATCAAATACGCTCAACCACCGGAATCTGTTCCCTGAGCGGAGTCGAAGGAATAGGCGCGATCGCAGTTTCGACTACCCTCATTGTGGTTTCGACTACGCTCATTGTGGTTTCGACTACGCTCATTGTGGTTTCGACTACGCTCAACCACCGGAATCTGTTTCCTGAGCGGAGTCGAAGGAATAGGGGCGATCTAAAACCCTAACCCCTTCTTTCTAGCTAATACCCCATCTACCCAGCGTTTTTCCTCCGAACTAACGGGGTATAATGCCGATAATGCCTGAGCAAGTCCCCAAAAACGGGAATCACTCCCGACACCTTCATCAACTAAAAAACGCTTCAATGCTTGGCTGCGTCCCGATGCAAATAAAATCATAGTTTGGTGAACTTGATCTAAAGTAGTATTCCCTAACTGGGGTAATATTTGCTCCACCTCATCCCCGCCATCTTCCTCTGTCATCCCCATCTGGGGTAAAAAGTTCAGTTGTTGGGCTTGTTGCTTTTTCCCCTTAGCTTTACCCGTGGTTGGGGTTGGGGAATCCGCAGAAGCAAATAAATATTGTCTACGTTCAGATACTGGTAACAGTCGGGCGCTGCTACCTTTCACCTCTACTAACCGGGTTAATTGTTCTAACTTTACCCCCAGTCCTTGGGCTATTTTCCGCGCTGCGTCATACTCTAGGGTATAACCGCTGGTTTTACTGGTTTTGCTGCTGGTTTCTTCCTCTTCCTCCTCCTCTGGTTCCGTGGTATCAACTTTACCTGCGGAAAGAGTCCACAACCACATGGCGGTCAGGCGCGCATCTTCTTCAAAGCTGGTAGTATCGGTGTTAGAGAAAATCATACTTAGAGCTTCCCTTGATACCGCAGCCCACACATATTCTAAATATTCCTTCAGGGTGACAATTTCACCAGAAGCCTTTTCTACCCCGGAGTAGCGAGAGAAGATTTCTAAAGCTGGACCTAGACACGCAAAGATAGCATCAGCACCTACTACCCCTTCTGCTGCTAATCTCGCCATCCAGTCATGTATGCGTTGGGGGAGTTCTCCTAATACATCCCGCCAGTCGCCAATTTCTGTACAGGTGCGGGGACGACAGACTATATGGACTGAGGAAGCAAGGGCGGCTGTCCCCATTGCATTCATTCTACTTTCCCTTTCTGTATCTATAGGCCAGGAACCTGTCATAGTCCAACCTGCATCTACCATTGCTTGTAATTGGGCTTCCCAACCAGCGGTTGATTTATGAGCAAAGACAATTACAGCTATACCTTCGGGTGCTAAAAATCGTTTTCCCTCCGCCATAGCTAAGTTCATTTTTTGTTCAAATTCTACTTTTTCTTCTGTAGAATTGGGATGCCAAACAATAGCTTGCTCTTTTTTTGGTGTGAGTTCGTTTCTAAAGTTTCTAGCAAGAGATAAAGGTAAAGTGCGTTTTAGCCAGACATAGAAGAAGTCGGATAAGTCGGCATAGGGTACGGCATCATAATAAGGAGGGTCGGAAAATAAGCATTGAGCAAAATCATCTGGTAGGGGGTGACTTGCTGCGTTGGCTTGTTGAGTTTGTCCAGAACCAGATAAAAAAAGATTAGATTTACATACATCTACAACCCATTGCAAAGCACCATCTAAACCACCTGTAGCACCTGAAAATGAGTTAGCTTCTGCAATATCCCAAACCATTGGTATTGCTTGTCTTGCAAAAAGTCCTTCTATGTTTTCTCGTGTTGTACTCCAACGTGATAAAGATGTTAGTGTATTGGCTTGTCTATCAACAGCAAAAGCTAAACAAGTTTGCACAGCCTCAGCCAAACCTTTATCTTCCCTATCTCCTAACTTATCCCCCACATCCTTAACCAACTTCACCAGTGTAGTTAAAGCTAAAGCCTGACGAGATGTAAATAAACTTCCCCAAGTTTGCATACCATAAAGACAAACTGAAGAAACTGCACGATGTCCTCTATGATCAGGAGTAGGCTCATCAGGAATTAAACTCAAATCCCCAGAATGCTCATTCACCCGCTTTTGTAACTCAATACCGGCATTTTCCACAGCCTCTAAATCCTGCTGATTGGGTAACCGATAAAATCGCCCCTTTTTACCTTCCTTAGTGGTCACCACACAAAACAACCGCGCATCATTCGCCCCTCCCCGACGGGCTTTTAACTGTTTACGCACCGACGCGACAGGGGTAGTATACCCACAGCAGGGACAAGTAACCGATCCCCTTTTCACCGTCCCATCAAAACTAGGTTTGGTAACCTCTATTTCTGGGTTATCAGCGACTACCCATTTATTTTTATCCTTGTGGATAATTTCAAAATCTACCCGCTTTTGTTCCGGTTGGGGAATGATCCTTAAACCAATATTCCGGTTAGTCTTTTTACACAGATATAAAGACCGCATTAACGGAACTTCCGCCCCACATCCTGGACCCTCACAAACAATAGTCCTAGCCCATAAATAAGCAATGGGTTTACTACCATCAGCATCTTGGGGATAAAATTGACTTAACTCTTTTTCTGCTTCCTCCTTTACCCACTGTCCCCAATGGCGCACCTCATCCGCTAATTTTTGCCCATACTTAGGGATATATTCCAACACCACCTTATTTAACAACACCGCCACGGGGTTAATGTCAGAAGCAAAAGCATCCCCACCCACCCGCAGAGCTTCTAAAGGTATGGAACCACCCCCAGCAAAAGGGTCTACCACTAAGGGCTTAGTTCCTGGTATCCCCCCTAAAGCCTCGTGTGCTGCTTGGGTTAATTTACGACTAGTTTCTAAATAATCAGGCTGGGTAGAATTATCCCAGTTAGCAAAATCTGCAATAAAATCAAGTAACCTATATCTTAATATATTCCAATGTTGAGGGTTATTAGCATCTAACCGACTGTCTGGTTTAGCTAAAACCTGCCATTTATGCCAAATATCCGTAGAACAATATTTAGCTAAATCTCCACCTTTATCTACTCTTTGAGCAAAATCTGTGATATAATCAGTAGCCAAATCGCGAAAAGACTGGGGACAGTTTACATCAACGGGGTCAGGCCATAACGCCGCACACAGCACCGCCCGACAAGCCGCCAAAGGTCGCCGCGCCCACCAAATATGTAAAGTAGAAATATGTCCATGGCGGATTGATTTCTCTCTTCTAGCGTGGGCGGAAATGCGTTTAATAGGTAGGTCAACCTCAATCAGGCGTTTAGGGTATGGCATTATTTAGAGAATCCCCAGGATGTGAACACACAGCAAGCAACTATAAATCTATATTTTCAGTAAAATTAACTTTTTTATATAATTGCTGCACAGGCAATTGTAACTTAATTGTTGACAGATTTAACTGAGCATTTTCTGTTGTATACTCAGTCAAGATCCATTGATGTTCACCAGTCTTGACATACTGCATCACATAATATTGAGTCTGGTCAATTAAAATATATTCTTTTAACTCAGGAATTGAGCGATAATAGAGAAACTTATCCCCCTGGTCATAGTCTTTGGTAGATTTCGATAAAACCTCAGCAATTAATAAAGGATTTGTCACCGTTGTCGTATTTGTGCTGTAATAAACAGGTTCACCCCCAACAACCATCACATCAGGATAGGTAAACTGTCTATACTGTGGGATCCACAACTTCACATCACCAATATAAACCTCATAGTTCAAATCATCTAAAGCCAAATTTAACCTAGTGGCGAGATTTAACGCCAATTTGTTATGATTAGTAGTCCCCCCAGTCATCGCTATAATTTCCCCATCTCGAAATTCATTTTTATCATCAGCCTTTGCTTCTAGTTCTAAATATTCTTCTGGGGTATAGTAGGCTTTAAGTATTTTAATGTTCTGGGTAGTAGTTTGTAATTTCATTGATTTATTCAGGATAAATTAGGTATAGCATAAAACAATCAAATCCAGTCCCCTCCCTTGACAAAGGGAGGGTGAGGGTGGGGTCAAAGATATTTTCACCAAATCTCTGGCTTTAATCTTGCCCATATCCTATATAATATCTCCTAAAATCTCCTCTGCTTTTAAATGAAAATGCTCAATTTTAATTAAAGGTTCCCAACCCAAGCGCACAGGGTTTTTAATAGTCACCACCCTAGGAGAAGACGCACAATTAAACACCACATATAACCAATAATCATGCTGTAATCTTTCCGCAGTTTTATATTCATTTGTCGTCAAGGCCACGGGCCCAATATTCCCCCGTCCCTTAACTTCAATAAACCTCACTTCACTAGCTTTTAAAGGATCGCCAGAGTCTGGTTGACGGGAGATTAAATCAAAACCCCGGTTTTCTGCTTCCACACTCACAACCTCCCAACCTCTAGCTTGTTCATATTCTATCACTGCTTGAATGGCAATTTTTTCAATTTGCTCATCAGCAACCATAGGCGCAACTTCTGGGGATGTTCTTTGGGGATGGGGTAACACCCAAGCTCGCCCATGATGATTAATACTAGTAATGGTACAACTGGCTTCTTTTTGCAATTCTTCCCGACGTTGTTCTAAGCGACCATTTAATTCAAATAGTCGGTCTTCTAATTGTTTAATTCGCCCATCTAATCCCTGTTCTTTAGAGCCAGATTCCTTAAGTTCAAACAACTCTGCATATTGAACCTGGACTCTATCTATAATCACATTCAGACTAATTTTTATATGCTGGGAAATTGTCTTGACTTCCTTTTGTCTTTGGGTGCGAATTTCTGTTAAAAAGCTATTTAATTCTTGTTCAACTAATGCTTGTTCTACCTGTTCGCGACTGGGTAAACTACTGTCATCTGGGATGGAATTAACCCAGTTACCATTCTCCTCACCTTCCCCACTGCTACTAGGTAGTAAATCTAAAAATATGGTTGGTTGACGGATGGTGATTTTTCCATCTAACTCTGTCTGGACTACATATAAACGTTCATGGAGTTTATTACCCCGTCCATCACTAATAGCAGCGGAAAATACATCTAACCTCCCTGGGGTGTGACGATGTAAATCAAAAAATACCGCACCCCGGCGCAGGTCTTCCTGTACTTTGGTAGCAACTTCATCCCGCACACACTCAAATAGGGGATGTCCTGGGGTGACCCATTCTAATGTGGGGTCATTTGTCAAGATATGTTTATCAAAGGTAATCTTTTTATACTCTCGCCCCAATTTACCAAAGCGACTTTCTAACTTATCTCCCGTTCCCCACAAGGTGCGCGGAACCCGCCCAATTTTATATATTTTCTTACCCTTCCCTGTTTCCTTAGGATGAATCCCCGTTATGGGTGCTGCTTCGACAAAGAAATCATGGATGACTTCGGGAACTAATCGCCGTTCCTTAGCTTCAGCAGATTTACTGATAATTGGTGATAAGTTTAATTCTCGTTTGGCTAGTCCTTCCAGAGCAGAATCACTAATTTTACGGAAATGTTCTGTATCTACTTGTTCTACAATCCGATCAAGAATTGCCCCCTCAGTCAGGTTATGAGCGTACATATCCCGCATCATCTTTTCTAACTCATTGGCCGGGAAAATATCACCTAGGACGTTAAATACTTTACCGGTTCTTTCCGGGTCTAAATCCCTTTCAATGGCGCGAATCCGCTCAAACAGCTTCCATAATACCTTACCTTCAGTGGTATTAATAGCAACAAAGTTAAAAATTAAACAATCTTTATCCTGTCCGTAGCGGTGAATACGTCCCATCCGCTGCTCTAATCTTACCGGATTCCAGGGGATATCATAATTAATCATGAACCAGCAGAATTGTAAATTAATTCCCTCCCCCGCTGCTTCCGTCGCAACCAGTACCTGACACTCTTCTTTAAATTTCCGTTCGGAATAAATGCGAGTGTTGGGTGTATCTCGATCGCCTATTTTCATTGTTCCATGAATTTGGGTCACCGATAAACCCCAAGCTTGTAATTTCCCCACTAGATAATCTAAGGTGTCCTTATGCTCAGTAAAAATGAGCATTTTCATCTTAGGGTCTTGAAAAATTCCCTCCTGGGTAATTACTTCTTTGAGTTTGACTAATTTAGATTCTACTTCCCGTTTTTCTAAGCTCAATGCTTGATTAATTAAAGCAGTTAATTGTAGGATTTCCTTTTGCAAAGCAATGGGGTCAATAGAAGCTACCACACCTTCTAAATCCCCCATAATTTTTTCCTGTTCTGTGTCTGTTAAATCATTAAAGTCATCGGGAAGCTTTTTTTTAATTTGTTCTTGACGATGAGCTTCTGGGTCTTCTAAAATTCTTTGGCGTTTATCGCGCATTCGTTCTAAACTGCGCCGCACAGCGTAAATACTAGAAGCAAAGCGACGTTGTAACATCGCCATAGTAAAACCCAATGCTCTACCTTTAGCTGTATCATCCGTTGCAGCTTTGATTGATTGGTCTTCTACATAGTCTGTCAGTGCATGATAAAATTCTAATTCTTCCGCGTCAATTTGAAACTCAATAGTATCAACTTTGCGATTAGTGAATAATTTTTTAACAATACCGGTTTCTGCATCGGGAAATGTTTTTAAAGATTCTTTAGTCCGACGCAGGTAAAAAGGAGCATGATTTTGATTAATTGCAGCTTGTAAACTTTGCACATCCCCATACACATCTCTATCTAATAATTCCAGGAATAAACAAAAGTTTTTCGGGTCGCCCTTATGGGGGGTAGCGGTCATTAATAAATAGTGGTCGGTAATTTGGGAGAGTTGTTCACCCAGTTTATAGGCTAAAGTTTTATTATCGGAACTGTAAGCACTCATTTTATGTGCTTCATCCACAATAATTAAATCCCAGTTACTTCTTAATAAACTATCTTTCGCATCTTGAATGCGAGAAACCCAAGATACAGAAGTGATCACTTGACTTTTTTCTTGCCAAGGATTAGAACCATAATTAGCCCGCAGAACATCACCCCGGATCACCTCAAATTCTTCGCGAAATTTGTCTTTTAGTTCTCGTTGCCATTGAAATGTCAGGTTGGCGGGTGTAATAATTAGAGTACGTTTCACCAGTCCCCTAGCTTTTAATTCTTTCAGCAGCAACCCCGCCATAATAGTTTTACCCGCGCCGGGGTCATCCGCCAGTAAAAACCGCAACCTTGGCTGTTTTAAAAAATACTCATAAACCGCCTCTAATTGATGGGGGAGGGGGTCCACCCGGGCGATCGCCAAGGCAAAATAAGGATCATATTCGTAAGCTAACCCCAAACGTAGAGCTTCCACACCGAACCGAAAATACTGGGAGTTACCATCAAAGGGTTCTCTTTCCGGTGTAGCTTGTAACTCTTCCAACTGTTCAGCATTCAGTATGGGTTCATAAACCTGATTACTTTTGAGTCCTTTACCCGTGAGTTTAACTGCTGTCCCCATTGGTTCCACCAACAATACCTGTACTGGTTCTGGAAAAATGGAACCACGTACAATCACATTCCTTTGTAGTTGGTCAATTTTCATGGGGTTACCTCTGAATACTCAGTAGTATATCTGTTACCAGCACTTGACTGATTATATAAGTATAAGCATATTTAGATAAACTTTAGGTAAACTTTATAGTTAAAATTGTTGTACTTAAAGGTCATAAAACTTAAGAAATTAACTAAATATTTTTACATAAAACAACTTCTTAGGGTAGGTAAAAAAGCCGACCCCTCCCTAACCCTCCCCTGATAAGAGGAGGGGACTGGATTTTCTGGTTTCAGGATGAGCGCTGATTAATTTTCAACCAGGTAAAAACTTGCTGTGATGTCAGGTTTAAATCGACTCCTGCTAAAACTTGCACAGGGGAAGCTCCTCTACAAATCTGAGGTTGTTGGTCTGGGGTCAAAATCAGCACAGAATAATCATCTGGATCAACCATCCACCCCAACTGACAACCATGTTTTAAACAATGTAAAAGATTATCAATCACCCGATTCGCCTTCTGATCAGGTGAAAGAATTTCAATAGACCAATCAGGGGGTGCTGTAAAATTATCCTCAGGCTCTCCCACTTCGTTGACTGCAATTCGCGCCCAAGCAATTACAGCGATATCAGGAACAATAGATCGCCCAGCGAAAGTACAGCGCAGTTCAGGTAAAGCCGTATATGCTTGGCTATGACTATCAATTTCAGTTAACAGGCGCTTTTGTAAAAGAGAGTGGCGAGTTTTTGGCATTGGTTTTTGCATAGCTACCCCGTCCATGTATTCCCATGCTGGGGATTCCTCTACACAGGGAAGTTTCAGAAATCCATCAATTGTCAGAGTTTGGGGGGAAAAGGTAGTCATGGTTTGGGGACTCGGCTTTTACTGTAGAATTACACAGAAGATCCGCCAGATAAAATACTGTGCATATTGACAACTGCACCAATCACAGCGATCGCCGGGGCGGTAAATCCAGAGGCTGTAACTTGGGCAATAATAGTTTCTAGGGTTCCAATCAATTCCTCTTGTTCTGGTCGTGTACCCCAACGCACTAAAGCAATAGGTGTTGCTAAATCTAGCCCAGCCTGGCTTAATTGTTCCACAATATAAGGCAGATTCTGAACCCCCATGTAAATCACAATAGTTTGTGAACCTTGGGCGATCGCCTGCCAGTTTACTTGTGGTTTATACTGATTTACAGCCTCATGTCCAGTTACAAAAGTCACAGAAGAACTATATAACCTATGGGTTAAAGGTATACCAGCATAGGCAGGAGCCGCCACCCCAGATGTAATACCCGGCACAACCTCCACAGGTACACCAGCAGCCACTAAATCCGCCATTTCTTCCCCCCCACGACCGAAGATAAAAGGGTCACCCCCCTTGAGTCGCACCACTAGGGGGTATTCTTGGGCTTTGGTAATTAATAACTGGGTAGTTTCTGACTGTAATAACGAATGTCTCCCCATGCGCTTACCCGCGTTAATTTTTTCCGCTTGGGGGTTAATCATCCCCAAAATCTCTGGACTAACCAAAGCATCATAAATCACCACATCAGCAGATTCTAATAAACCCTTACCCTTGAGGGTCATTAGTCCTGGGTCTCCTGGCCCCGCACCTAATAAATAAACCTTACCCGTCACCGTGCGGCTCATGTATCTATTAAATCCCCAATTATCTCAGCTAATTCTGGACTTGCTCCCAAAGGCGCAGCCAGTTGGAAAGTCACAGTAGGAAATTGTAATTTTAGCCTTTCTAGGGACACAGCGATCGCATCAGTTATACCACCTGTAAATAAAAAGTAGGGTAAAATTGCCACTTTTGTTTGTCCTGTAGCCACTAAATCCTGGATACGTGATTCTAAACTAGGCGCTACAGCCCAATAAGCAGTAACTGCACCCAACTGGCCTGCTATAGTTTCTATAGGCTCCAGGGAACCAGGACGACGGCTACCATGAGCTAATAAAATTGTAGTTTGGGCTTCCATTGTAGCCACTTCCTGGGATAGTAAGGTCACTAAATTCCGGTGACTACCTAAATGGCGGTGTTGACGAATAATTATATCTTTCCCCAGAGCCTCTTGTGCCAAAGCAATCTGCTCCGGAATATCCGCCATTACATGGACACCCGGTAACAGAAACAGTGGTACAATTTCTAAGGAACCAACCCCATCCAAAAAAGCAATACTAGCAAAGTCTTTAATCTGCTGGTGTAAAGGCTGGGGTTGTAATTCCAGAGCAGCTATACCTACCAAGTCTTTACCATGACCCAATTGAGCAGATACGAGCTCTGCTAATTGCTCCATAGCCACTTGGGGGCGGGGGTCACGGCTACCATGTGATACCAGTAAATATGCAGATGTCATAATCATCAAATAACTGTTTGGGAGTATATCAGCTTATTGCTTCTTAGCACTATAGGTATAAAAGTTATCGAAAGCTCCTACAGTTTCAAATTTATACAACGGTATCCAGGAACTGATTTTTAAATCAGTCCGGTAAACACTAAAAATGAGGAAATCCTGCTTTTGGGTACTCCGCGCCAGGATATCACGCATTTGAGGAATGGTTTGATCTACGAGGTTGTCACATTGAGACTTGATTAAATTTTCTAAAAAATTGCCCGTTTTCTGGCAAACGTCCCCTTTTAAATATTCTGTTAGCCGTTGTGTGGCATAATCTTCATATTCAGCCTGGGAAGGATTGGTCATAGCCATTGCTACCCCCAAGGCTACTAGTCCTATGGCTCCGGAATATGCGATAGTTGTCAGTGCTTTCATGGTTTCTGGCTTAAACTCACTATAGTTATCCGACTGGAATTTGAGAAAATCCGCCACTGGAAAAAAAGGTCTTGATCATTTTCTGATTATCGTGCTATAATCACTAATATACAATAATGGCGAGCGTAGCCAAGTGGTTAAGGCAGTGGTTTGTGGTACCACCATTCGTGGGTTCGAGTCCCATCGTTCGCCCTCATTTAGCAAAAGTTTGCTCAACAGCTAAAGTGGGGAATAGTTACCTATGTGAGTCAGCTAATATCCCCCAAAATTATGTAACTTAAGTTAAGGTAAAAAAAACTGAGCAGCATATATTCTGAGTCAAAAAAAACACAAAGAAATTGGCCAGATTATAACAGGAAAAACACAGAACGCCCATCTGTGTTTATTTTTTTTGTAAAATGCAAATTCGATCTGAGGGGTTATCATGTCTGAATTGATCCAAGCAATCTTAGATAGTGAAGAAAAAAGCGATTTGCGTGCCTTTTTGAGCCAGTTACGCCAGGAAGAACAAAAATACTTGCTACGTAACGATATCCTCAATGTATTTAAGAATTATTGTTCTCAGTCGGAGAAATCAGAAACAACCGCGTCTGCTTCCCGCTTAGGGAAACTCATCTACTATACTCAGGAAATAATTCAAGAAGATTCCAGCCTGTGTTTGATTATTCGTCCTAAAATTGCTCGTCAAGAAGTTTATCGGCTCACAGAAGATTTGAATGTTGAGCCCATGTCAGTCCAGGAACTGCTGGACCTGCGCGATCGCTTTGTGAATAAATATCACCCACTAGAGGGTGACCTACTAGAATTAGATTTTGGCCCGTTTTACGATTACACCCCAGTCATCCGCGACCCGAAAAATATTGGTAAGGGGGTACAATTCCTCAACCGCTACCTATCCAGCAAATTATTTCAAGACTCAAAACAATTGCTGGACAGCTTATTGAATTTCTTGCGCCTCCACCAGTATAACGGTGTGCAGCTGTTAATTAATGAGCGGATTAAGACTCAGCAGCAACTTTCTGACCAAGTAAAAAAAGCCATCACCCTCGTCAGCGAGCGACCCCAAGATCAACCCTATGAAGAATTCCGCTTTGAATTACAGATAATGGGTTTTGAACCGGGGTGGGGTAATACAGCCGGGCGAGTCCGTGATACCCTGGATATTTTAGATGAATTAATTGATTCTCCTGACCCTCAGACCATCGAAGCTTTCATCTCTCGCATCCCGATGATTTTTAGAATCGTCCTCGTATCGGCTCATGGTTGGTTTGGTCAAGAAGGTGTTTTAGGTCGTCCAGACACTGGGGGACAGGTAGTTTATGTGCTTGACCAAGCTAAGAATCTGGAAAAACAACTACAAGAGGATCTGGATCTAGCAGGTTTAGGAGGGTTAAACGTCGAGCCAAAGGTGATTATTCTCACCCGCCTAATACCTAATAGCGATGGTACACTGTGCAATCAAAGGCTAGAAAAAGTTCACGGTACAGAGAACGCCTGGATTTTGCGCGTACCCCTGCGGGATTTTAATCCCAATATGACCCAAAACTGGATTTCTCGATTTGAATTCTGGCCTTATCTGGAAACTTTTGCTATTGACTCAGAAAAAGAACTGTTGGCAGAATTTCAAGGTAGACCTGACTTAATTGTGGGTAACTACTCTGATGGTAATTTGGTGGCGTTTCTGCTAGCACGGCGCATGAATGTGACTCAGTGCAACATCGCCCACGCTTTGGAAAAGTCTAAATACTTATTTAGTAACCTCTACTGGGAAGAATTGGAGGATAAATACCATTTCTCCCTACAATTTACCGCTGATTTGATTGCCATGAACGCCGCCAATTTCGTGATCAGCAGTACTTACCAAGAAATTGTTGGTACACCTGATAGTGTAGGACAGTATGAGTCTTACAAATGCTTCACCATGCCGGAGTTATACCACGTAGTCAACGGCATTGAATTATTTAGTCCTAAGTTTAATGTTGTACCTCCAGGGGTGAATGAGAGTTACTATTTCCCTTACTCCCGCACTCAAGACCGAGTGGAAAGCGATCGCCAGCGAATTGCTCAAATGCTGTTTACCCTGGAAGACCCGCACCAAATTTTTGGTAAACTAGATAATCCCCAAAAGCGCCCCCTGTTTTCTATGGCCCGTCTTGACCGGATTAAAAACCTCACAGGTTTAGCAGAATGTTATGGTCAGTCTCCAGAATTACAGGAGCATTGTAACTTAATCTTAGTGGCGGGTAAGTTGCGTGTGGAAGAGTCAGACGACAACGAAGAACAAGAGGAGATTATTAAACTCTATCAGATCATTGAACAGTATAATCTCTATGGTAAAGTGCGTTGGCTGGGTGTACGCCTATCTAAATCTGATTCCGGTGAGATTTACCGTGTGATCGGCGATCGCCAAGGGATATTTATTCAACCTGCTTTATTTGAAGCCTTTGGTTTAACCATCTTAGAAGCCATGGTTTCAGGACTACCAACTTTTGCGACCCAATTTGGTGGACCCCTAGAAATTATTCAAGATCAAGTCAATGGCTTTTACATTAACCCCACAAATTTAGAAGAGACAGCGGCCAAAATCCTCACCTTTGTCACCAAGTGCAATCAAACCTCCCAATATTGGGATGCTATTTCCCGGGAAGCAATTAACCGGGTATTAAGTACATATACCTGGAAAATTCATACCACCAAGTTGTTATCCCTAGCCAGGATTTATGGCTTTTGGAACTTTACCTCCAAGGAAAACCGCGAGGACTTGTTGCGTTATCTGGAAGCTTTATTCTATTTAATTTACAAACCCAAAGCACAAGAGTTATTAGCGCAGCATCAGCATCGGTAGAAGTTCATTTAGTCAACTGTTCCCAAGTAATTGACCCGACTATTCCATCTACTTTGAGTCGGCGCTGGTTCTGAAAAGCCTTGACAGCTACCTCAGTCAGCGCCCCAAAATTTCCATCCACTCGGGTCATATAGCCTTGAGAAACTAACAACCGCTGTAAAACTCTCACCACAATACCTGAATTACCAAAACGTAGAGTTAGCATAAATTACTCAGCATATTTTAAGTTATAATTAGTTCGGTTGCCGGTCATCGGACTTGCGACCACTGATAACTAACAATCTTGTCCGCGGGCATTTGAGTATCTGAGATATATCTAGTTAATCATATTTGTAGCTGATCAATAACTACATTGTCAACTGTTGCCAAGTTAGTGGACCGACTACTCCATCTACCCCTACTTTCCGCTGGTTCTGAAAGGCTTTGACAGCTGTTTCAGTCAATGGACCAAAAGACCCATCAACTCTAATGGCGTAGCCTTTAGAAATTAACAAACGCTGTAAAACTCTCACAGCAGTACCTGAAGTACCAAAACGCAAAGTCGGTAGAGATTGACCTGTGAAACCCGATGAGACCGCAGCTACTTTGATCCTATTGTCCGCAGTGATTGTCCTAGGTTGGTGACTCCTTTGGCTAATTGTGATTGACGCGAGCAGTTTTTCTTGAGGTAAGTGGGACGCCGATGAGGAGGTTTGAGAAATTGCATCTATTGGGATAAATTCCGGTGGTGTGATTTGAGAGGGAATGTTAATTAATTTACTTACGTTATGGCTTAAATGCTCCGAGCTACTTTCCATCTGCAATGGTTGCTGCTTCGGTAATCTATTCTCTGAATATACTTGTCTGGCGGTTAGTATACCCGTCATCAGCAGGCCAATTTCGCTCATCGTTGTTCATTTTAGTAATAATCTAATTTCTCACTTGACAAACAAACCTGTTGTTAGTCCGGAATTCTTAATACGGAAAAATTCCCAAAAGGTGTGTAATATTCTTTTTATAACTATTAATTATAAATATAGCCTTTTTCAGGATCATGAAGTACACACCAATTCCCTATTCCCTGTTCCCTATTCCCTCAAACTAAAAAAAATTGTACCTCACGAGCATGGTAAATGCTATAATCTCATATTCCAGTTATTATGCAAGATCAATTTTGATTGATGATTGGTTAACCTAGATAAATTTACGTAAGCAGTTTTCATTTTATGAGTATAGCATTATCTAATATTCTAGTTAAGGAAGTTTTTCTGTTAATTTTTGGTGAATTAATGCTCTGGTGTACAAAATCGGGTGACAAGGGTAGCAGAACACCTCTTGAGCAACTCCTAAAAATTAAGGGTTACCAGCCTGACTCTGCACAGGGATCATCAATCTTGCACAAGCTCAGTCGGTTTTTTGGTTGCCAAAAGTAGCAAGCAAAGGCTCTGGGGACTTTTAGGAACCCGGATGTGATCACGGGGTGTGAATTGAGGATACATTTGGGAAAATCAGATTCTTCTGGACAAACCCGTTATCTTTAAACTTACATGATTTATATGTATATGATCTGAGGATTTATTCTGTTGTTGTCACAGACTGATCAGATTTTCACTGATTGAGGGCGGTAAATAAATATATTCATCCAATAATTTCATTAGCAGTGATCCCCGTGAATTAATCAGATCATAATCATGCACAAATTGTTTGGGCGATGATTCGCCAGGGAAATTTGTATAAATCAAATATGCATCTTCCAGAATACGCATATATATAATCAACTAAAATAAGTTAATATAATCTTATCTACAGTATTTTGGCTGGTGCTGTCTCTAGATGAAAAAGAGATATGTAAAATAAAGTTACGACTTATGGATAGTTTGTAAAATTTCGTAGGAAAAATATAAATTAAACCTCGGATTTTCCGGAAAATATAAGCTTTAATGGGTAAATAGACAGTGCAGTAATAAAACCCTCACGTCTGTGGGTTAACGCAGATTTGTCAGTGGAGTCAAGCAGTTTTTAGGAGCATTGGCAGAATCATATACTCATAGTTTTGTTATATACCGGATTATGGATAGAAACCCTGTAGAAGGGTTTAAATACCAGTGTTCGGCGCAAATGTAAGTTTTTTATTGGGATAAATATACATGACTTCTGCTGCTGAAAGGCCAGTTAGCCCTGGCTCAACCGTGAGATCACATCTGACTGTCCATGAGCACAACCAGATAGACCCGCTGAAACAGGCTACTGGTGTTTATGTGACGGTGCATGGTCATTTTTATCAGCCCCCACGGGAAAACCCTTATTTAGAGGCAATTGAACGTCAACCTAGTGCGGCACCTTTCCATGATTGGAATGAACGCATTCACTGGGAATGCTATCGCCCTAATGCTTTTGCCAGGGTCTTTAATGACCGGGGGGAAATAGTCGAGATTGTGAATAATTACGAATATTTCAGCTTTAATATGGGACCTACCCTGATGTCGTGGCTAGAACGCTACGATTTTGAGGTTTATCAGCGAATTTTGGAGGCAGACACCAAGAGCTGTCAGCGCCTGCACGGTCATGGTAATGCGATCGCCCAGGTATACAATCATATAATTATGCCTCTGGCCAATGAACGGGATAAATACACCCAAATCCGCTGGGGTAAAGCAGATTTTCGCTCACGCTTTGGCCGGGATCCCGAAGGTATGTGGTTAGCGGAAACAGCTGTAGACTATGCCACCTTAGAGGCTTTGGTGGCTGAAAATATCAAGTTTATTATCCTCGCACCATCCCAAGCCCAACGTTGTCGCCCCCTACCCACAGAGGATGAGCCTGACCCGGAATGGCAAGAAGTAGGGGGTAGTCAAATTGATCCCACCCGTCCCTATCGCTGTTATGTACAGGGAAGTGGCGACACTGATCAGCAATCGCGCCCTTACATTGATATCTTTTTCTACGATGGCCCCATTTCCCGGGATATGGGCTTTAGTGATGTGGTTTATAGTTCTAGTCATTTTGCCGGACGTATCGGCTCCGCAATACGTGGGGATCACCGGCCAGCACAATTAATTTCTGTGGCCACAGATGGGGAAACCTTCGGACACCATAAGAAAGGCACTGAAAAAACTTTAGCCTACGCCTTTATTGGAGAATTTCCTAAGCGCAATTGGACTGTCACCAACTTTGCTCACTATCTCAGCCTCAATACTCCCACTTGGGAGGTGGAAATTAAACCCGCCACAGCCTGGAGTTGCGCCCACGGGGTGGATAGATGGCAAGATGACTGTGGTTGTGGTGGTGAAGGTGGTGTATGGCATCAAAAATGGCGGCGACCCTTGCGCGATGCTTTGAATTGGCTGCGGGATCAGTTAATTGATGTCTATGAGAAACATGGCCTGCGCCTATTCCATGATCCCTGGTTAGCACGGGATGAATATATTCAGGTGATCCGCGATCGCTGTGTGGCTAATGTGAACAGTTTCCTGTCTCGCCATCAAACCCACAAACTCACCCCAGCAGAACAAGTTGATGCTTTGCGCTTGTTAGAAATGCAGCGTCACGCTTTGCTGATGTTCACTAGTTGCGGCTGGTTCTTTGAAGAAATTTCTCGCCCGGAAGGTACGCAAATTCTCCGTTATGCTTCCCGTGCTTTGGAATTGGCCGGGGATGTGGCTGGTGTACAGTTGGAGAAAGCTTTCATCAAACGCCTATCTTTAGCCCCCAGTAATGTGGATATTTTCAAAGATGGTGCGGCGATCTATCGGCAAATGGTGCAAACTGCCCAAGTGAGTGTCAAGCAAGTAGCTGCTCACTATGCTATTAGTTCTCTGTTTGCTAATCAAAAATCTACACAAAAGCGCATTTATTGTTACAGTCTTGATGAGATTGATTACCAGTTGCAACGTATGGGTTCCTTGACCTTGGCGGTAGGAAATTTAAAACTGGTGTCGGAAGTTACCGGGGAGAGTGAAAGTTTAGTCTTTGCTGTGCTGCATTTGGGCGGCTGGGATTTCCACTGTTGTACCCAATTATTTACCGGTAGACGTGAGTACAGTCAGTTGAAAGAAAAGCTGTTTACCTCTCTAAAACAGGGGAGTGCTGCTCACAGTATCTTGGTGATGACCAGGCTATTTAGAGAAGAAACATTTAGCCTACAAAATCTCTTTGCTGAAGAACGTCACCGGATTATGCGCCTTCTGAGTCAGGAAACACTAACACGTTTAGACCAACTGTATACTCAGGTGTATCGGGATAATTACGGATTATTGATGGCCTTCCACCGGGATGAGTTAGAAGTACCCCAAGAGTTGCAGGTAGCTGCGGAGATTGCTTTGGGATCACGCTGTATGCTCATACTGCGATCGCTCGAGCAAGAGATCACAGACCCCATCTTGAGTTTAAATCACATTGTAGAATTAGAAGCGATCGCGACTGAAGCTAAACATTTACATTGTCGGTTAAATATTCCCGAAGGTACGCAAATATTAGAACAACTAATCATGCGCTTATTGTGGCAATTATTACATGACCTCAATGGCAGTTTTGCTACCCAAATCCAATGTTTAGAACGGTTGATTGATGTTAGCTATCAGCTAAATATCGGCATTTCTTTGCACAAGTCCCAGGAACTATATTTTAGCTGTCTGTCCACTCAAATTAGACCTTTATGTCTGACGACTTTGAAGAATACAGAAGAAAATTATCAATCTCGTCAATTGCTGAAGTTAGGACAAAAATTAGCTGTTGATGTTAGCCATGTTCTGGGTCAGTTGGAGTAGTCACAAAGCCCTAATCTGACCTAGGGAGGAAAGGCGACACGGGATGCTTTAGCCTCCCGTCAATATTTAGGAACTTAAGGGAAAATACTAGACGTTGAGGGGATGCTGCTTTTCTTTACCCGGGTAATCATTGTCATTGTTCATGGGTTTTACTTCCAAAAAAGCTTCTCTACCTGTAATCAATCTGGAACGACGATTCCGAGTGATATAGTTCCAAGCCCACTGAATTACCACTACTAATTTAGTGTCAAACTCGATTAAGAAGTAGATGTGAATTATTAGCCAAAATACCCAAGCAATGAAACCTGTAAGTTTGATTAGGCCTAAATCTACAACCGCTAAATTTTGCCCAATCATTGCCAAACTACCCACGTCGTTGTAATGAAATTGTGGCAAAGTGTAACCTTGAAGTCTTCCTTGAATCAGTCCAGCTACATACTCCCCTTGTTGAGTAGCTACGGGTGCAACACCAGGTAAGGGTTTACCAGTTTGATGGGAGAAGTTGGCTAAATCTCCCACAACAAAAATGTTTTTATAACCCTTGACGCTCAAGTCCGGTTCCACAATCACACGTCCGGAAGGATCGCATTCTACACCTGTACGCTCTGCTAGGACTTTACCCATTGATGACCCTTGTACACCAGCAGCCCATAAGACGGTTTTTGAGGGGATTTCCTCAACTTCATCGCCACTCTTAAAAGTAACGATATCATTTTCAATGTTGGTCACCCTGGTGTTAGTTCTGATCATCACACCCAATTTTCCCAAAGCTGATGTAGCTGCTTTCGATAACTTGGGCGAAATGTATGGGAGGATGCGATCGCCCCCTTGCAATAGTAAAATTTTCGCCTCGGAAGTATTGATATTGCGGAAATCTTCTTGCAGTGTTTTATATGCTAATTCTGCGATCGCACCTGCTAATTCTACACCGGTCGGACCACCACCCACAATCACAAAGGTCAACAAAGCCTTGCGTTTTTCTGGGTCAGTTTCTCTTTCTGCTGCTTCAAATGCTGTAAATATCCGGCGACGTATTTCTATAGCATCTTCCACAGTTTTTAAACCAGGCGCAAATGCTTTCCACTCATCCTTACCAAAATAGGAATGGTTAGCACCTGTCGCTACTACTAATGTATCGTAAGGGACTACCTGATCATCTAAAATAACCTCTTGTTTTTTGGGGTCAATATCACTCACCTTTCCTAACAGCACTCGTGTATTCTTACTTCTTCTGAATACGGCGCGCAATGGTGAGGAAATATCAGCAGGTGAGAGGGTACCTGTGGCGACTTGATATAACAGTGGCTGAAATAGGTGAAAGTTGCGTTGGTCAATGAGGGTAATACTTACATTCGCTTTCGCCAAAGTCTTGGCTGTATATAGTCCACCAAAACCACCACCAATAATGACAACTTTATGTGGTGCATTCTTCCCAACTGAGACTACCATAGGAAATATTGCCTTCTGTTAAGAGCGTTAACTATTCTTAACAACTTTGTAACAAATTTATAATATATTTTGCCGTTTATTTAGAACAGTTGAAAAAATAATAACTGTAGTCAAATTTACGATTTATTTGATTTACAGCATTTCCCATGCTCGTAAGGTAGAAAGTTTTTTAGTTTTAGGGAATAGGGAACAGGGAACACCGGAACAGGGATTGGAAAGGATTGGGAAGGATTGGGAAGGATTGGGAAGGATTGGTGAACACACAAAAAATAATAAAATCCAGTCCCCTCCCCTTACAAGGACAAGACAAGGTGGACAAGGTGGACAAGGTGACAAGGGAGAAAAACAGTACAAAGTCTGTGGGCGATCGCACCCCCCAAGCAACTGGAAGAGGTAGCTTCCATGTATCTGTATAATAATCTCATGATTCATTGCACATCCCAGATCGCCTGTTTTCCAGTTACCAGGGAATTTCATGATCCAGTTGACACCATCCGTAATAGAATTAGTTGAAGAAATTGTAGCTGTTAATCAAGCCTGGAAACTAACTGCTGACATGGGTGAGCATACCTCAGCCATAGCAGAATCACTCGCGGATTTAAAGAACCGGTTACAAGTGCGACTCTTACGTACTTATGCACCCGAACAGGTTTATTTAGAAATTGATACTTCTCCAGAAACACCAACCACAGAAGAACTTTATGGGTTAATTCTACGCCAACCAATAGGTGATTATTGGAATGCGGCACATCTTCCCGTGCGTGTAGCTCAACAATTGCTGTCTTCTGAAGAAATAGCCAAATTTACAATTTAGTGGGGAGTGTAGTCAAATGATTCAAGGCTTAATCAATATTTTTTGGCAGAATACTCCTTTTCATTGGAGTATTGTAATTGTTTTCCTGGGGGGAGTAATAGCCGAACTTAGATCTATTTTTCGGTATCGGCGTTCTATAAAAAGAGATTTGAAAGATACTGAAAACAGTATTAACTACTTGGAGAGCAACCAACGTCAAGATTTAGTTATCCCAGATAATGGATCATCCTGGTTCCCGAAACATCTAGCTGGAACAAATACTCAGGGAGGTTTCCAACCCAAATTTGAGGCGGGAAAATTTGTATTATTACAATACCCAAGAATTTTAAATCCCTCTATTCCTAGCAGCTATTGGCGTTTTATACCTACCATTCTCATCGCCCTTGGTGTTTTAGGAACCTTTTATGGGATTCAGGAAGGATTATCACAAATAGACCTGAAGAATATTAATGAAACCAAATTACTAGTAGATGCTAGTGTCAATCTTCTAGAAGGTATGAAAACTGCTTTTTCTACTTCATTGATGGGGTTAGGCTGTAGCAGTCTATTTACTATGTTTTTAGCAGGTGGAGAAGCATATAAACGCTCTCGTGGTCATAAATTCCGCCAAAGATTAGATAAAAGATTAGATCAGATTGCTTTTGTAGAAAGTCCCACAAGGCTTTTATCTCGTTTTAACCTTGATGGAACTGAAAGAGGTCAATTAAGTCCTGATGCTATTGGTGAAAAAGTTGGTGAAAAAGTGGGAGCAGTCATGTCTCCCATTTTTAAGGAGATCGGAAAAGAACTATCAGCACTCAGAGAAATTAAAAAGGAGCAAGGTCAGGAAATATTAAGAGAGTTAATTACAGAACAAAGAGAACAATTAATCAAACCCCTCATAGCTGAACTTACCAAGAGCGCACAACTGACTCAAGCAGCTTCTCAAGCAGTTAGTCAACTCAGAGAAGAACTGGGGGGAATTTCCCAAAGTCTCAGCACATCTGTAATGACTATCCAAACATTCCAAAAAGATACTTTAGTGCAACTGCAAGAATTTGCAGTTAGTTTGCAGTCTATCTTAACTGAATTTCGTTCTGATACTCAAGGAGTAATGGAAAGGGTATCTACAGAAATTCAGTCAGCTGTAACTGCAAGTGTTGAAGCGATAAATTCCCAGAGAATTGCTTTTGAAGTCAGTTCTAATCAAGCAGCTAATACTTTTAGAAGTATTCGAGAAGATTTAGAAACCGCACTACATACCCAAGCAGAAATAGAGCGCCAAATGCTCCAGGAATTTCAAGATCGAACCCTGGCGATTATCACCACACAAACTGAAAGTATTACCACCGTTGGTCATGAAGCATCTCAATTAATGAATGGAGCCAGAGAAAACTTAATATCTACTCTCTCTAACATTGATACTATGCTGCAAAATACCCGGATCACTGTACAGGAAGAACTACAGCAATTCCGCCTGAGTTATCAAACAGCTTTACAAGAGTTCTTCAATAGCCAAAATCAGTTACTAGAAGAAACCCTGGGCGAACAGCGTCAAGGACTAGCTCAGGTTGTCAATGATTTACAGACTGCTTTTAACGAAGAATATCACAGACGCTCAACTTTAACCGCACAAGTGGACGAAAGTATGAGCAGAATTGGACAAACTGTAGAGAGGGTCAGTAATTTTGCTAATGTCACCGGTTTAACTTCAGGAGAAAGACTAGCACAAATCCAAGAAATTACCAGGGGATTGGGTCGAGAAGCTCATAGGATTGAACAAACCTATGCAGCTATGATTCAACAGTTAAATCAGGCTTTGGAAATAAGTAATCAACATTTAGTTGATTACCTAAATAAAGCATATGCATCTGAAAACCGGTTTTTCACCCAAGCGGATGAAGCCACCACCAAAATTTCTAATCAATTACTACAAGCTGCTAATTATCTAGTAGCTGCAGAAGCTAATCGTCGTCATCAATCTGAATCATGAATAATTTTAGCGATTGGGAACCAACACCACAAATAGAAGAGGATAACTCTAGCGTTTTACTCGCCATTGGCGATATGATGTCTGGACTGTTAATGATATTTGCGCTGTTGTTTATTACCGTTTCTTTACAGTTGAGTGAAATATCAGAACCCAGACGTAATGTCATTGAACAATTGATTAATACTTTAGAAGAAAATAACGTTAAGGTAGAAGTTAATAAAGACACCGGAGATATTACCTTGAAAGAAAATATCCTATTTCCAGAAAATAGCGCTCAATTAAGTGCTGCTGGGAAAAGCACTCTACGATCATTTATCCCGGTTTATAGTAATGTAATTTTATCCAACCCTAAATATCAGCAAGAAATTACCCGGGTAGTGATTGAAGGACATACTAGTTCTAGTGGAACTTATAACGGTAATTTACAGTTAAGTTTGTTGAGGTCTTTTGCTGTTGCTGAATATATCTCCTCAGAGATGAAATTTGAAACTAAATCACAACTGGAGGAAAAAATCCTTGCTTCTGGAAGGGGAGAAATTGAAGCTAATCCAAATATTGATGACCCCAATGATAGAAAGGTAATTTTCCGGTTGCAGTTTAAGGGAGATAATTTGTCTGAGATTTTTACATCAAAATGATTTTGACAACCTAGAAAATATGATGTTAAATTTTCGCACTCTATCCTTAAGCGATCGCCAGTCACCGGAACCAACCAATTTACTCCAGTTAGTCAAAAATTTCCGCAACAGTGAACAATTCCGCCAGCTTCAGAATCTCCCTAATGTAGAAACAGATACTTGGCGTTCTTTAGATCAAATTATCGAAACCATCCAATCCGGCAATATTGACGACATTCAACACATAGAATGGGTCTATTGTCTCCATAATAAGGCTGAATGGGATAGGGCACACCCAGAAATCAGCTATACAACTTCAGCATTAATCTGGAGAGCAGCAGTTAATAACTTACCGCTCAAACAAACTTTATTATGGCTGTTAGTGTTGAATCATAGCGAGTCACAGCCAATTATCAGTGAATCCTTAGTTACAAGTTTTTCTGTGTTTATCAGGGAATCAGGAGACAGTGACGCACAAATACTACAAATCATACAAGCCATCACCCAGGATGACTATCACAGATTAGCTTTAATTGCTAGGGACGAGAATTTTACACCCCAAGAATTACTCAATAAATATAATCTTCCATCAACTAGTAATGCGGTGAGTCAGGCTTTAAACTATGTAGTGAGAATATTTTCAGACAGGAACGACCGACCAGAATGGTTACTGCGTTGTTTTGCGCAAATGTCCCACTCACAGCAATGTCAGGAAGTCAATCGTTTATTGACAACGATCGCCGCTGAAATAGGAAGCGGTTTTTTATCAATCGTAGAATGGTTACGTCAAAATTATGGACCGCGCACTGTTAATTCTCGCTGGAGTCAATTATCATCACAAGCTCAACTAGCATTACGTAAATGGATTGGTGCTGCTACTTGGGGAGATTTTGACAGAATGATTACAGTGTTAATCAATAAGTTGAGTTCACAGTTACAAACATTATCACAGAATAACAATAGATATCAGGAACTAAATTATCAAAGAAACCAACTACAAAGACGTAAAGGGTTTTGGTCAAATTATAGCGATCGCTTTGAACGTTTGCGTATTTTAGTACCCGCATCAACTAGTTGGATTAGTCAAGAATTAACACGAGATATTGATCTTCTGGTCAATGATGGTAGTAATGAGACAGAAATTTGTATCTTTGACTTTGGGGATTGGTTTATTGTAGAATTCTTCCGGGGTAATGGCAGTGAAATTTTAATGTTTAACCGCAATTACTCTGCTAATGTGGAAAAAACATTATTTCAATCGCCAAATTTATCTATTTCAGATATTCGCCGTTTATATCGTTTTGGCGGTGAAATTCATGATCATGTTTTCCTCTGGCAATATTATGCGGAAAAGTGGCTGAGAACGCAACATAATATTTACCCGAATGACGGGATAACTCGTTTTCAAGGACTTGGTTCACAATATAATCAATTTAGTCACACCACAGGTTTACCCACTCCTGCAGTAGATAAACAGGGAATCCGTGAACAGAAGTTAGCACGCTGGCGACGGGATATTCAAAGAATATACCAAGCACTTGGTATATCCTTGAATAACTGGGGTAACTAGTAACATCTAAATCTAGATTACCATGGTGTGTTGTCCCGCACAACGCACTATTTTTTTTTAACGCAAAGGAGCGCAAAGGTAAACGCAAAGGAGCGCAAAGGTTTGAGATTAATTAGATTCACAGGAAAAAGTGATTAGTCAGCAACTACCATGCGATCGCGCCCCTTGGCGTTTAAAAACTTACCAAAACTTGGCTACAAGAGGGCGATCGCCATTCACAACCCCTGAAAACGTCGCCGAAAGCGGGGGTCAAGTTTATCTGTTTTTTGCTGATTACAGGTGAAACAGAGGGTCTGTAAGTTGCTGATATCGTTCTGACCACCACGAGCTAGGGGGACAATATGGTCAACTGTCAGCTTAGTTTCTGAACTTGTTTTACCACAGCTTTGACATTGATATTTATCTCTTGCAAATACGTATTTTCTCACTGAGGAGGGAATGGGAATCCGGGGAGTTTTATTCATGAGTTACCCTCAGTTCTGGAATCAGCGACAATCTGCTGAAAATCTTCATTGCTAATTACAGGTAATAAGTGATCGTACAACTGCATAGATTGTAAACAGTTATTAATATGGGAGACTGCTGTGTTATAACCCTCAATTTTCTCTTTAACAACATTCAGTAAGCGTTGATTACTCAGAATTTTGTCTTCTGCTTCCTGTTGTAAAGTTTGTTCTAAATAAGCACGAGCTTGGGAGTATTGCTGTAATATATTATCTTCTTGCTCTTGTGCCATGGCTAATAATTGCCTCTTGAGGATGGTGTTGATAGTTTGACGCAAAGATTTACAAACTGTCTGGGAAACCTTGGGTTCAAAATCCAACTTTAACAATTGTCTAATTGCTGGTTCAGCTTCTAGCATACTTTGGGAATCGTAACTTTGGGAGGTTTGCAGCAAAGTTTGACGAAATTGATATATAGAAAAAGTCCCCTCATCATAAAATCTCGGACTTTCTCGCACAAAGCGATCGCATTCTGCACTAGCTGCATTATCCAAAATCACTGAGACGTTTTTGGCGGTAGCTTTCACCTGTTCCTCAATCCCCCCATCATTACCTAATAAACGATACAATTGACGATAGTATTCTGATTTGCGAATCTTTTCAATTAATTGCCTAAACAAATTATTTACTAATTGTTGACAACATTCGCTCAAAATATCTTCTAACTCGTTTGCTAAATAATAAAACGCTTCTACTAAAATCGCTAGTAAAGGCGCAGTGGAATTGCGGGGATGGCTAAGGGTAGAACGTTGATAAGCATCAGCGACGGAAAATGTGTTTAGTAACTCATCTAAACGCCGAATCATCCGCCCTTGTAGTTGGCGAAAATCAGCCTCAAAAGTATCACAGGAATTATTAATTATTAGGTTGACCTCTTCTGTGATGTGCTGACCAAATTCTTTAGATACTTGCTGGAGTTGCTGATTCAGCCGTTGTAACTCCTGCGCCTTCATCCCCTCAATTTCTCGCGGTTGACTATCTAGTTTTATGTATTCAGTTTGATAATGTTTTTTTAGTTTAATACAAACATCTTCTAAATCATCCGCCAAATTTTCAAATAGCTGTGGGCGCTTTTCTTCTACCAAATATTTAGTAATCGCTGTGCGAAATTCCTCAATACCACTATCTTGAATTAGCTGATTAATTAAAGGCGCTCCCTGCTCTGCTAAAATTCTGACATAATTCTCATTGGGAGTTTCATAACTGTTTACCGAAATGCGAAAATGACTGGATGAGAGCTTACCGGAATTAGCACAGTAGCGGTTAAACTCATTAATAAATTGCGGTGTTTCTTCTCTCCCATTGCTACTTTTAACGGTATCTGCAAAAACAGAATTTAACCCAAATCTATCGCTGATATTTGTATGTTTAATCTGACTGCCGTAAAATCCCAGTAATCCACTGGTTTTATAAACCCTAGGAGCATCACGAAACTCTTTACTAATTAAGTCATCTAAGCGCTGCCTTAACTGGGTATTATACCAGGTTTCATCAATGCGGTTAAAGGTGTAGAAAATGCGATCGCGTATTCCCCCATTGTCTCGCATTATTTCTAAAAGTTCCGTTTCCTCCTTGGTCATATCACCAGCAGCAGCAGGTTTTAATACACACACCACCGCCGATGTATCCGGATGTTGAATTTTGGCGTAAGTTAATTGTGCATCCTTTTCTACGGGGGCATCGATACCTGGCGTATCAATAATTACATTACCATCTTCTAACAGGGGATGATTGCAGTAATATTCAATTCGTTTTAAAACAGAGCTATTACTACCACGCCGCGCATATCCTGCAGCTTCCTTAAGATTAGAAAAATTAAATTGCTCCATGGAATATGTAGCATTATTCATCGTTTGAATATGTTGACGATTTGCCTCATACCCCTCAAGTAGTAATATTAAAGCCTTCCCTTGTTTTGCTCGTTCCGATTTACTTTCTCCACCTTCTTGCTGAATAATAGCATTACAACCTTGACGCAGTAAATCAATAATTTCAGTTTGGTTAATATTAGCTCCTGTTTGAAATCCCAACTTTTCACATAAAAAACTGGCTTGTTCGCGAATTTCTACTTCACTTAAAAAGGTTAAAACCACCCTTTCCTGATCTAATGGTGCATACTCAATTCTGCATTCTGTACCTGTAGCGTGTCCTTCTGCACTGTATAGTAATTCCCGTTCTAGTAGTGCATTAATCAACATCGACTTACCCGCACTAAATGCACCTGCAAAGACAATTTCAAACTGCGGTGAAACGACTTTTTCCAGAGAAGTTTGTACAGATGTAATATCTTCAGAGCGCAAAGGTGGCTCTTGTTGCAACAGTTGTAATACAGTTTCAACTTGCTCTTTTAAATTTTCACACTGGGTAGGGATGTTGGACATGATTCTTTATCTATAATTATCTAAGTATTCAGCCTGTATACGATTCAGTGGGAATCGTATATTATTTTTCCTATGCACCAAAGCAACTATCGCACCACAGGATAAGTCATCACAGACTTCACCGTGGCTATACCTGTGTTTTCCTCTTCTTTCTTCTTTTCCTTCAGCTGGGAGTTGAGCGCCTCCACTTCCCGCGAATAGTCCCATGTCTTCCTTTTAACTAAATATGCATTTACATCACGAGTTTTGATTTTTCCCCCGTGCTTCTCAATCAGGGTCACCAGATTAGGCTTTAACTCCTCCAATTCCTGCTCTAGAGTCGCCTGCATCTGCTTAATTTCCCGATATCTATGAAAATACTCAGACTCATCATACCCTAAATCAACTAGGGGTAACTCAGGCTCAGTTAAGTTTTTATTTAGTGGTGGTTGGAACTTTTGAATATTCTGGTATTCCCAGTCATGCAAATCATCTACATCATCCCAATTTAAGTAACATATCCACTGACCGCCATTACTTTTAAAATCCCCAGTCCGCTCATGGTTTTGGTGTCTCTGTCTTAAGCTACTCGTAGAAATACCAACATACCAAACCCTGTAAGCATCATCACATATAAAGTAAATACCTGGTGAATCAGGTAAATTATGGTGTTCACCTAGCATCACCTTAGCTAGTTTTTTAATTATTATCTCCATCACACAACTTCATTAATTCCAGTATTTAAAAATACTAGCATCTTGAGTATAAATAAAAAAATACCTCTAAAGATAGATTTCAAATCCTCAAAAAGAGGCATTGCGCCTTGATTTTAATCCTTCCCGTTCCTCCATACTGGTAATAAAGTATCTAAATTTACTATATTTTGTTGAAATTTCTGAGTATTTTTCCATAGCACAGTAAACCCACCAGCACCCAGCCTATATTGGGGAAACAGCCGATAACAAGGAATATCAGTTAAATGAGATTGATATTCCCCTAAATAACTAACTGTAACTGGTTGAAAATCAGGGAACCGTGACATAAACCATTGACAAACCTCCTCATTTTCCTCCGGAGAGTAAGTACAGGTCATATAAGCAAGATAGCCCTGGGGTGCAACTAATTGAGCCGAATTAGCTAGAATCCTCTTTTGTCGATTAGCACTTTTATTAATCGCTGTGGGATGAAAACAGCCAGGGGCTTTTTCACCTTTAGCGACTAAAGATTGTCCAGTACAAGGCGCATCAACTATAACTAAATCACTAGATAATGGGATTTGCTCCGTAAAAATACTAGAATCTCGACTCACCACAGTACAAGGGCTAACTTGACAACGCTTTAAATTAGAAATCAGCATCCCTAAACGTTTACCAATGACCTCATTACAAATTAGTAAATTAGGTTGCAAAGCTTTCCAAGCAAAAATACTCTTACCCCCAGGGGAAGCACACATATCAAAAACCAAATTCACCGACTGGGGAATCATTAATAAAACTGTAGCCGCAAACACAGAAGAAAAATCTAAACAATAAAAATCACCTTGTTGATGCAGAGGATGTTTACCAGGCTTTTCTCCTAATGATAAACGCTGCACAAAATCTGGTTGCCAATTTATTGATGATTCTACGGTGAAAGGTGATAAATTAAGCTGATTTTTACACCAAATAATTGCTGGGTTAAAGGGTTGAGGATTCATTAATGAATCAATAAACTGTTCTTGTTTATCAGGGTTTTCAAACAACCGGCGCGAGAGTTTAAGTAATAAATTTGATGGTTTTTCCATTAGTAAAAATGTGACAGAAGAACAATGCTATAGATGGTCTTGGCTGCATACTGAAAATATCATGACCGGTTAATCCAACTGAATCAAGAATGTTTGCTCCTACTCAAGAACTGAGTCCTGGGTTGAGGGAGTCAAGTCGCCAAAATTGTTCGGAGATGATGATAAATGTTCGATAATTTCCCGGATAAATTACGCCGAGAAGCGCAATTATGGCGAGATGAAGGGCTAATTAGCGCTTCCCAGTACGAAAACTTAGCAGAACGTTATCGATTTAAGAACCTAGAAGCAGCATCACGCGATCGCTTTGTGGTCACTGTGATTGGTATAGGTAGTATCCTCTTGTGTTTAGGTATAATTACCTTCATAGCCACAAATTGGCAATCATGGTCACGAGAAGTCAAATTTATCTTGATGATCAGTTTATTTCTCTCAACTAGTATCACGGGTTTTTCTACATGGGTAGAAGCTAAATCTGGGAACAACGAAAAGAGAAAACAGCAACAAAGTAAACGTATTTTGGGAGAGGGATTACTAATTTTAAGTGCCTTCTTTTTAGGTGCAAACATATTGCTCATGGCACAGATTTTCAATATTAGCGGTTCCATGGCAGAACTGTTTTTAGCCTGGGGATTTGGCGTTCTAGTCATGGCCTACAGTTTGTGTTTAAACTCCCTGGGAATTATGGCCATTATCCTCAGCCAAATCGGTTACTGGGCGGGAAGAGAAGACTTTGGGGTTTCCACAGTTGACTGGAATTGGGTAAGTTTAGCAGTTCGACATATGCCCTTATTGTCATGGTTACTATTTGTACCCTTAGCATATTTTTGTCGCTCTCGCTTGATTTTTGTGGTAGCAGCCTTTGTCTTTGCTGGTACTTTGCAGTTGAATCTCAATCCCCTACCACTGCTGAACCTGGACAATATAGCCCCTTGGGTGGCCTCCTTTGCCTTTGCACTGCCACCTGCATTATTCTGGAGTTATGACGATTTACTTTTCCCCACAGTCAATTACAGGTTATTTCAACCTCTGGCGCGTAACCTGGCATTGATATTTTTTGGACTAGTCTTTTATGTCTTGTCTTTCCGTTGGCAATGGGTAGCCCCAACATTGAATACCTTGATGCCAAATAGTAACAATAATCTATTCATGTCTCTGCCTGTAATCGATTTAGGGGTTCTCAGTGGTTTAGCAGTATTACAATGGTTATCAATGCTGCGTCTGCGAAATAACCCCCCCCGCAGGGAAGTGATTTTTACTCTTGCTGTTGTTACTACCTTTTTGGCTTTCATCATTATTACACCTTTCTGGCATTTAGCTATTACCCGCATTGATGAATTAGGCAGTTTCATCTTTAATGTACTTTTCGCCTTCTTAGCATTCGGGTTAATCCGAGAGGGGTTAAAGTTAAACAACAGGAGCAGATTTTGGGGAGGTATGCTATTATTAACCTTACAAATTATTAGTAGGGTTATAGAGTATAATACAGACCGACTTTTTCAGTCCCTGGTATTTGTGATCTGCGGTTGGGCATTAATTACTGCCGGACTTTGGTTTGAACGTCGCTTACCTAGTAAATCCAGTTCCTAATTAAAGTTTGGTCACAATTAGGGACATTCAAGTGGGTGGGTGGTTTACCCTTTTTAGAGAATCTCTGCGTCAGTCCTAATTCTGGTAGTTCATCCAGACGCAATTTTGACTAATAACTCTTCATCTTAGGACTAGGCTCATGAGAAATGATTCCTCTGAATCGACTGGAAAGCAATCACCTAGAACATTATCCCCTGAAGTGGAATTTTCTGAGAAGCTGAGTTTTAAAGATTACCTCACTGCTAGTGAACAAAGAGCGAACCAGCCTCTACGTTTTTGGCGGCTATTAGTTCCCCTCTTAATTCAAACGGGAATTATCCTGGCCGTTCCCACCCAAGCAATGTATACTAGCATTGCTGGTAGGGATGTAATCTTGCAAACACTGGCTCAAAACCCTAATAATGTGGTTCAAGATTTTTTTCTCACCTTGGAATACAATATATCCCGCGTGGACAATTTGAGAAGGCTTCCCGGTTGGAATGATTTATTCAGAAGCAATCAGGGGAGAAACAGACAACTTCTCCCTGGGACTAACTTATACGTGATATTGCAAGAGCAACAAATTTCCTCCGGTCGTGGTGTTCCCAGTCCTTGGCGACCAATCAGGGTGACTAGCAATTTACCCGAATCTCTTCCCAGCAATCAAGTCGCTTTAAGAGGTGTCTATCAAGATAATGCCATTATCTACGGAATAGAAACATACTACCTCCCAGAACCACAAAGGCAGCAAGTTAGTAACGATATTTTCCAAAGCGTTCGGCAAACTAGAGGAAATAGACCCCCACAAATTCGACCAATTACCGTTAGAGTCAAAGTAGACCCTCAAGGTAATTCTGTACCCGTTAGTTTGTGGGTACGCGATGCTTACGGCGATCGCAACTATCGCAATTATCGCCTTTAATCCTCATGACGTAAATTCCATGATACACCGGCCGCCGCCCCTGCGCCTGCTACCAAACCTGTAGCCATTCCTTGGATAGTTCTTTGTATGGGGTCTTGTGTGAGACAATCACTAGTCACAGTCTGAGATTGCAAGCAAGAATTACTTTCTGCCCAGCTGGATGTACCCCCTAGGATTACACCCGCGAGACTACAGGAACAAACGAGCAACAACAGGCGCTTGGTTTTTCTATCCATGGATGGATGCTTTCAAGGTGAGGATGAGATAACTAACCTCAACTAATGTACACCTGTTTCTCTAAATTGACCACTGATTCATCCGGCAAGAAAATACTTGTCCTTAGTTACGTCCTGTGCCCATGACTTTGTGAATTAAGTCCAGGTGTTGGGGTAAGCAGACTCGTCGCAAGTCGTAGCGACTGACGATTTCCTGGCGCGCATTGTCCCGTATTTGTTGCATTCTGTTGGGATGTTCCAGTACCTCACCTATGCGATCGCATATATCCCCTGGGCTAAAAAAGTCCACCAATAAACCCGTTTCCCCATCTCGAATCACTTCCTCCACAGGGGGAGTGCGGGAACCAACTACCAGACAGCCACAGCTCATGGCTTCCAGCATCGACCAGGAAAGCACAAAGGGATAGGTTAAATATATATGGACACTGGAAACTTGAAATAGTCCCAGCAGTTGGTAATAAGGCAATTGGCCAACAAAGTGAACTCGACGGGGGTCTAACTGGTCTTTCACCTCATCCAAATATATCTGCTTCCAGGTTTTACCCTTTGGGGGGGCTGAACCATAGCTGACTCCATCTCCCCCTATAATCACCACGTGAGCCTGGGGGCGTTCCCGCAAAATCCGGGGTAAAGCACGCATAAATATGTGATATCCCCGGTACGGCTCCAGATTGCGACTGATAAAGGTAATTACCTCGTCGGAGCGTTTGAGCCTCAGGGATTGCTCTTGGGGGTTGAGGGTGACGGTGACCTCAGGATTGGGACAGACCACATCTGTATCAATGCCATCATGGATTACCTCCAGTTTGTGGTGGAAAATTACCGGGTGTGAGGACTTCTGATACGCAGTGGGACAAACGCCAACATCCAGTGCTTCCAGGGAAATTAGATGATTAGCGTTCCGGGTGCGGATTTTGCATTCTAAATCTGTGCTAGAAGGAAATTCAGGATCAAAAGCAGTATCATGGCCGTGGCTCTGATAGTAAAATTCAAACAGCCCAATGGTGGGAACATTTGGGTATACATCCTTGAGATATAACCCCTCCCCCCAGCCGGGATGGACTAGAATTAAATCGGGGATAAAGCCCTTTTTCTGGAGGCTATGTAGCGATCGCAGCACCTGCTGTCCCCGTCGCACCTGTCCCTCAAATCCCTGGAGATAATGATGGGTTGTCGGACTACCTTTTTGGGGAGGTTTATAGCCAAACTGCTCCACACCCGGTAGGGGAAGGGGTTGCTTGGCTTCTCCCAAGCCCACGACTTGATGCCCATCCCGGGCTAATGCTGGGGCTAGATGCTTATACTGTCCAGGAAAGTTTTGATGGATGAATAGAACCTTCATTGCACATACAGAGCGTACTTGATAAATTTGATTGTAGCTATAAATACCCTAAATTTTGCAGGTTCATTTTAGTGATTGTGAGTTTCTAGAATTATTGTTTCCCAAGCACTCAAACCACAACCGCCTCTGCAACACCACCTTGAATTTTATGCATTGCATCCAGTAAGCTTTGCAGTTGCTGATCGGCTTTCAAGACTGCTAAACCCCTTACCGTTACCTTACCCGGAGAGTAAACAAAGCGGGTCTTGAGATGTTCTGGTAAGTTGGCTGCTAGTAAATTCCAAGCCGGTTCTTCCATGGGAGTTTCTAAAACAATGTGTTGTTTATTCTCTGGTTTAATGCGGCTAAATCCTAACTTTTTCGCTACCTGTTTGAGTTCCATTACCCGTAAAAGTTGATTAGCCGGGACTGGTATGGCACCATAGCGATCGCCCCACTCCGCCGTGATATACTTTAATTCTTGTGGAGATTTTGCCGCCGCCACTGCCCGGTAAGCACTCATCTTTTGATCCACGTCGGGAATATAATCAGATGGAATAAATGCTGTGAGGTTGAGGTCAATTTGAGTATCATCAACTTTGGGTATTTCTTGTCCGCGAATTTCTCGAATCGCCTCTTCTAACATTTCCATATACAAATCAAAGCCGATGGCTTCCATTTGACCTGATTGTTCTGCACCTAACAAGTTACCCACACCTCTGATTTCCATATCGCGCATCGCCAGTTGATACCCCGAACCAAGTTGGGTAAATTCCTGAATCGCCCGCAGTCTTTGCCGTGCTGCATCAGATAAATTTTCTTGCTTGGGATAGAATAACCAAGCATGGGCTTGTATTCCCGCCCGTCCCACACGACCACGCAGTTGGTATAATTGAGATAACCCGAAACGGTGAGCATCTTCAATTAAGATTGTGTTGACTCGGGGAATATCTAAACCAGATTCAATAATTGTTGTACAGACGAGAATATCCGCTTCACCATTACTGAAAGTCAGCATAGTTGATTCTAAATCGCTTTCATCCATTTGACCATGAGCGATCGCAAACCTCGCCCCCGGTATCATTTGCCGTAAATTAGTTGTCAGTTCTTCGATGCCTTCCACCCGTGGAACTACATAAAATATTTGCCCTCTTCTGTCTAATTCCTGACGAATTGCCGTGCGCACCATTTCCGGGTTTAATGGCGCTAGGTGGGTTTTAATAGCTCTTCTGGTAGGAGGTGGTGTGGTAATTAAACTCATTTCCCGAATCCCTGACAGAGACATATATAAGGTACGGGGAATGGGAGTAGCCGAAAGTGTGAGGACATCAACTTGAGTTTTTAAGGTTTTAATTTTTTCCTTTTGATTCACCCCAAACCGTTGCTCTTCATCCACCACCAACAGTCCTAAATCACGAAAAGTGACATTCTTACCTAAAATTTGGTGTGTACCGACAACTATATCTAATTCCCCCGTGGCTAATCGCTTTTGAATGGTGCGGCGTTCTTCAGCACTGCGAAAACGATTCAGTAAGCCAATAGTTACCGGGTAAGGAGCAAAGCGTTCTTTGAGGGTGTGGTAGTGCTGCTGAGTCAAAATTGTCGTGGGTGCAAGTAGTGCAACTTGCTTACCCGCAGTGACAGCCTTGAAAATAGCCCGAATTGCCACCTCTGTTTTACCAAAACCCACATCCCCACAAACTAAACGATCCATGGGGCGATCGCTTTCCATATCTCGTTTGACATCTTGTACAGCTTTGAGCTGATCTATAGTCGCTTGGTAGGGGAATGAGTCTTCCATTTCTTCTTGCCAAGGCATATCTTGGGGATAACTATAGCCTTGTTGTTTAGATCGAGCTGCGTACAGTTTTAGCAAATCCACCGCCAACTTTTTGATGGCCTTACGAACTCGGTTTTTAGTATTTTCCCAAGCCTTACCAGTCATTTTGTGCAGTTCTGGTGGTTTGTCCCCCGTGCGGCGAAACCGAGATAAAGCAGCGACTTGATCAGCAGCAACTCTGAGGATACCGTCAGCATACTGCACCACCAGATAATCACGGGTTTCATGATTAATAGTTAAGCTTTCCAACTTCATAAACTGACCGATTCCGTGACTTTTGTGAACTACATAATCACCTTGACGCAGCTTATTGGGGTCTACTTGCTTGGAAATGGCTTGGCGACGCTTGCGGATATATCCCGGTGTGGCCAGGGAATGCTGTCCGTAAAATTCCCGATCAGTGATGACTATCAGTCGAAATGTAGGCAGGATAAAACCTTCTAGTTCCGCTAAACCGGAATACTTTATGGCTGTAGGTATATGGTTAATTTGTAATTTATCAATTGCTTGGTAGTCCCGCGGATTGGGGACAAATTGCGCCGGACAATCGTGTTCTTGTAGTAGAGAGACAGAACGGGAAGGTTGGGCAGAAATCAGCCAAATGGAGAAATTGCGATCGCGTTCTTGTCGCAGAATGTCCGCCAGCTTGCCAAATTGGTGTGGTGTTACCGGCAATGAGCGGCTAGCAAGATTTATACCACTGTTCTCTTCGGCTAATTCAGATAAATATAAAGTTTTAAACTTAGTTACATCTATGAGGCATTCATCAAAAGACCGATGAATTTTGGGTAACTCTGAGAAAATCGGGCTAGATTCTTCCCTATGACTCATACCCCATTGTTCCTGGGCATTTTCTACCCAGCGATCGCTATGTGCACGACACTGTTCTGGTTCATCAACAGCAATCAGGGTATTTTCACTTAAATAATCTAAGAGTGATGCTGGTTTTGTGAAAGCCAACCCCAGAAAACGACGACTCCCTTCTAGAAGTTCCGAGTCTGATTTCCCCTCAACCTGATCTTGTAATGCTTCCCAGACAATAGGAGCAAAACTAGTAGGAGTCAGGGTAATTTGGTCAATTTTATCCAGGGCAGAACGTTGACTAGCAGCATCAAATTCGCGGATTTTCTCAATCTCGTCACCAAACCACTCTAATCTAACTGGCATTCCCGAAGAAACAGGAAAGACATCGACAATATCACCGCGCCGACTCCATTGACCTTCTGTTTCCACCAGTGGTACTCTTTCATACCCCAAATTGGTAATTTTTGCCCCGAAGGTATCCAGGTCAAACTCCATCCCCCGCTTCACCGTCAGACAGAAAGGTATAAAAGCTGCTGGTGGTGGTAAATGGGGTTGTAACGCCCCAGCAGTAGCGACAATTGCAAGATTGGTGTTGCTTTCCCCCTTCCCATTTACCAAATCAGCCAGAACTTGCATCTGTCCCCAAGTCATTTCCGTTTCCGGGTCAAAGGGTTCATAAGGAGACGCTTCGGAAGTGGGGTAAAAATGCACCGTCTGCCATCCCATAGCCTCCAACTGTGCATAAGCGCGTCCGCCTTCCTCCAGAGTTGGAACTACTACCAATAAATTTCTGCCAGAATTTTGGGCCAATGCTGAAGCTATTAGACCTTTGGGTAGGCGAGAAATGCCATTTAACCGCAATTCTTGTTGGCGATTTAACTGAGAAAGTAATTCAGTGTTGAGAGGCGATCGCCCCAAGGCGCGCACAATAGAAGAAAATGCCATAAGTTTTACTACAGGAGGAAGTCCTTAAAAATCACAGAAATTACAGTTAGTTTATATTCACCATTTTAAGAGTGTTCCAGCCGTTATTAACTTCACTTACAGAATTGTCCTCACTTACCTGGAGCCAGAGGGGTCATGACCAATGACATTTTTGTACATCTGTGGTTAATTTTTCTTATTAATTCTCGACAATCACCAACACAGCGGTAAAAGCCCTCCTATGATTACTAAATACTAAAAGGTGTATGAGCTTCTCACCTTCACCTAGATTCAGTGGCAATTCTCAAAAATGTCCTCCATCACGTTTGAAATGTTGGTCCTTTTGGCGCTAATTATAGCTAATGGTGTATTTTCTCTGGCGGAGATGGCAGTGGTCTCGGCAAGTAAACTTAGGTTACAGCAGCTGGCGAATCAAGGAGATGCCAAAGCCCGGGTAGCCTTAGCACTAGCTGAGTCGCCAAATGATTTTCTCTCCACCATTCAATTAGCAATTAACCTCTCAATTATCCTCACAGGGGCTTGGTTAGGAGCAATCATTACAACTAGAATCTCAGTATATATACGTTTGATTCCCTTCTTGGCATCTTATAGTCAACCCCTAGCTTTCGCGGTAGTAGTTGTCATAATTACCTATTTTTCCATGATTATTGGTGAATTATTACCAAAACGTCTGGCATTAAATAACCCAGAAGCAATTGCCAAGTTTATCGCTATTCCCATGCAACGCCTAGCCGCATTTACTTCACCATTGGTGTATTTCCTCAGTGCTTCTACTGATATAATAGTGCGAGGATTGGGGATGACGCCCCATCTGGGTCCACAGGTTACGGAGGAAGAAATTAAGATTTTAATTGAACAGGGAACGGAAGCCGGAACCTTTGAGGAGGCGGAACAAGATATGGTTGAGCGAGTTTTTCGTTTAGGCGATCGCCCTGTGAGTTCTTTTATGACACCCCGTCCTGATATTGTTTGGCTGGACTTAGAGGACTCACTGGAACAAAACCGCCAAAAGATCATTGAAAGTGCCTATTCTAGGTATCCAGTTTGTCAGGGAGGATTAGACAATGTTTTGGGGATAATTCCAGTTACCGACTTACTAGCCAGGTGTTTCCGCAGTGAACCCATGGACTTAACAGTGGGATTGCGGCCACCTGTCTATGTACCAGAAATCACACGCGGTTTAAAAGTATTGGAATTGTTTAAACAAACCATTACTTACATGGCTTTGATAGTGGATGAATATGGTGTAATTCAAGGATTAGTAACTCTTAACGACATCATGAGCGAAATCGTCGGTGATGTTCCAGAGGAACCGGGGGAGGAAGAACCCCAAGCAGTACAACGGGAGGATGGTTCCTGGCTCTTGGATGGAATGTTATATATAGATCAGTTTTATGAACTTTTTCATCTTGAAGAGTGGGAAATTGGCGAAAGAGGTAGCTATCAAACATTGGGTGGTTTTGTGATCAATCATCTGGGTCGTATTCCTGTAGTTGCAGACTATTTTGAATGGCGGGGGATGCGTATTGAAGTTATGGATATGGACAGTAACCGGGTTGATAAAGTCCTGGTCATCCCAAAGTTAGATGACGAGGTAGAGATTAGGGAGAATGATGATGAGCTTGCTAATGAGTAATTCCTAAGTTTTCGATAACCGCTTGACTTCCGCACCAGCTAACATTTCATGGGCTTGTGCTAACTTATGAGGAATTTTATCCGCGTGGGGACTATTGGCCAGAGATGGTCGTAAGTCTAGTTCCTCTAAGCGGTCTGCTTTACTACCTGGAAACCAGTGACTACCGTGACCTAAGAGATTGTAGCGCATTTTAGCATAGTCAATTAAATCGTAGGCGATCGCTAAATTTAACAACCACAAAATCACAGGAATATTCACCCGTCCTGGTGTTTCCTCAAAGGTGGGTAAGTTACTATCCCAAGTTTTTACCCAGTCTTCTCCTAAAGTAGCGATCGCTTCTTGTTCTAACTTACGCAAAATTGGCGGCAGAATTTCCTCTGCCCGGTTTAAATATTCCAAACTCTTGAGATGTTCATCAAAATCTTGGGGTCTAGCAGCACCTAAACTCAAAGTATGGACTTCTGGATGACTCAGACAAAACAAATCATTAAACACCATGGGACTTAAGGGAGCGCAAAGATTAACTAACTTTTGTGGTGGTTTATATAGCATCCCCCCTTTATCTGAGGGACTAATAATAAATACCCCCATATCGTGATGTTGAGCCGCTGTAATTGCCTCCCAATTCCATTGATTAATGTAGTACCAATGTAGATTGACATAATCAAATTTATTGGTATTAATTGCTTCTACAATCAAGTCCTTAGAACCATGGGTAGAAAAGCCGATAAATTTGACTTTTCCCTCTTTTTGTAACTGCTGCGCCACTTCTAAACAGCCACCAGGACGGATGCTATGATCCAAAGATTCCCCATGATTAATTCCATGTAATCCCAGTAAATCAACGTAATCTAACTGGAGATTTTGTAGTGATTGTTCAAAGGTTTGGCGAAATTCGTCGGCATCTGCAACCGGACAGACCTTCGTTTGTACAATTATCTCCTCCCGGGGAAACTGAGGTAATATCCTTCCCAATTGTATTTCTGATGTCCCATAACCGCGAGCCGTTTCAATGTGATTAATCCCTAGTTCCACCGCGCGGCGAATAGTTGCTTCCAGATTAGCCTGACTATCCGCAGGAATTTCCGAGTCTGGCACATCTTGCCATTTAAACTGGTATCTCATACCCCCACAAGAAAAAACAGGCATCTGTAATTCCGTGCGGCCAAACCTTCTATATAACATTAGCTAATTGTGAAATTACTACTAATTCAAATGTACAAAAATTTCCCAGATATAGCCGTTTCTACTCAGCCCAACTCAGGATTAATCTGTGTTTATCTGGGTTTATCTGTGGTCAATTAATTCCCACTCCAAGTATCCATCTTCCAGGGTAGGCATGATGCCCACCCTAGCTGACACCCACTAAGCAGCATCTTGTAACTCAGCCGTGCGGACTGAAATTACTTGTATCTGATTACCGCGTTGCACCTTGACTTGTAAGACTTGACCAAGGCGACTATTTTCTACAAGATTCTGTAAATTATCAGCACTGGTGACTGATTCCCGGTCAACTTGTACAATCACATCACCGCGTCGGATACCCGCAATTGCCGCAGGTGAATCTGGTATAACTCGCATCACCAAAACACCATTAACTTCTGGGATTTGAATAGGAGAGTTAGGGTCAAGATTATTTTGCCTTGCTAGCTGGGGGGTTAAAGTAATCATTTGTACACCCAAATAGGGGTGAATCACTTTGCCATCACGTTGCAATTTTAAAGCGATCGCCTTAGCCTTATCAATGGGAATAGCAAAACCAATACCCATAGCATCAGGACGAATAGCAGTATTAATGCCGATAACTTCCCCACGCTCATTTAATAGTGGACCCCCGGAGTTACCAGGATTAATCGCCGCATCGGTTTGAATAAAGTCTAAGCGTTTGTCAGCGATCCCAACTTGGGCGCTAGAACGTTTGAGAGTGCTGACAATTCCCAAAGTGACGGTGTTATCAAATCCTAAAGGATTACCCACTGCGATCGCCCAGTCTCCCACTTGTACTGTATCCGAAGAACCCAAAGCCGCCACCGGTAAATCCTGGTCAGGGTTAATCTTCACCACTGCTAAGTCTGTAACTTCATCAATCCCTTTAACTTTGCCTTCATAAGTGCGACCATCCTTGAGGCGGACTGTGACTTTATCAGCTTGGTCTACTACATGGGCATTGGTTAAAATCAGACCACGTTTATCAATAATGAACCCAGAACCTAAACCGCGCAACTGTTCAGTGGGTAACTGTTGGGGGATATCACCAAAAAATCGCCGGAAGAATGGGTCTTCCAGAAATGGGTCGATGCGACGAGTAATGGTGCGTTCTGTGTCAATACGTACCACTGCATTTCCCACACGATTTACAGCTGCGGTAACAAAGCTAGTGCTACCTATAGCCGCTTTTGCTGGGGATTCCTGTTGAGGGATGATATCTGATATTGGGGTTGGTATAGTCATATCATCCTCACCCCTGACCACAGTCGGCGCTGGGTCTGCTTGGGACGGTAACACATGAAAAGTACCCAACGTTAGCCCCACGCCTACAATTATGGCTAACAGATAAGAACTGAATTGACGTAGAAAACCGCCTACTTGAGAAAATCGCATAATCACAACCTAATCTAGAAGGTTAATTGTGAGACGTTTTGAAACATCTATTTACATTTATTTTGACAAAATCGATGATAACCGATACTTTTTTGCTAACATTCATTAACAAATACACTCTTGAAGAGAGGGCGTATCAACCAATGCACGAAGGAAAATCCCTCGCGCACCATTCATGTCCCGGCTCATTACCCGCCCATCAGATGGAGACTTAACGAACTTAGCACCACCAAGGTTGGGGATGATTTCACCAGTCCAACTGACTGTTTTTGATGTGTACGCTTCGTTCACATCCATCACTACTTTATTAGTCTCA
>NZ_JAQMUH010000091.1:0-7543 GCF_028331025.1 Anabaenopsis arnoldii
CGAATATGGCACAGAGCTTGTTTACCGTCGTGGTAAATGGTTTGGCTGCTTTCCTCAACATAAAGAAACCGTACCTACTGGTAGTGATAGGGTAATAGCATTAGACCCTGGTAATCGCACTTTCTTAACTGGTTTTGATGGCGAGAATGTCTTAGAGATTGGAACGGGAGACATCGGACGCATACAAAGATTGTGTCAGCACCTTGATAATCTCATAAGTCGTTCTGCCAAAACAAGATGCCGTCAACGTAGAAAGATGCGTATTGCTGCTAATCGTGTCAGAGAAAGAATTCAGAATTTAATTAAGGATTTGCATAACAAAGCTGTTAACTTGCTTGTTAATTCCTACAAAGTAATTTACTTACCAACCTTTGATTCTAGTCAAATGGTGATTAAAGGACGTAGCGGGAAGAAACGCAAAATCAACAGTAAGTCTGTACGGCAAATGCTGACTCTTTCCCATTACAAATTTGAGCGACATCTTAAGCAAGCGGCACAAAGAAAAGGTGTAATAGTCGTGCTTTGTAACGAATCATATACATCAAAAACCTGTGGTAACTGCGGTCATGTTCACTATAAATTAGGTGGAAACAAAATTTTTAAATGCCCACATTGCGGAATACAGATTTCTCGTGATGTAAATGGCGCACGCAATATTTTATTGCGTGCTTTGCAAGCAACTGCCTTCACCGTGACCCATGATGAAATCATGCTTTCTGAGGAGTCAGAATTGACGGATGCCGTAGTTAATCTAGTTTAATCGCTTTGATTAGCTTAAAAGTTGCACAAGCAGGAAGTTGCTTTAAGTTTATTTTTGCAATGGGGTAAACCCGGAGAATATCAACCTGGACTTGAAGCTTGGCAAAGTTTACAGCAACAATATGGGGAAGTTTGGCAACCTCCACCGATGTAAATGCTAAACTACAAAAACATCTGTGTACCCTATAGCCATAGCCGCTAAGGTGTCTAGATCCGTGGTTAATTCATTCTGATTTATACAGCAATCAAAATATCAGCACTTTCAAAATCCCATAAAATTCATGCTGAGTCTCAGGGCGATTTGCACTTTTAGCTTAGTTATTTTCTGCCTACTCGGATGCAATGGTACAGCAGCAGCAGGAGAATTGTCTCAACGCCTGGCAAATTTTCCCCAGTGGGAACAGATAACATCTGTGGAAACTGCTCAAGGAGATTTGGTTTATCCTGATTGGATGGCTGGTTCATGGAAGGTGACAAGTACATTAGTAGATTTGGTTGCACCTTTAGCACCGGATATAGTCACCCCGGGATTTGAATCCAATCGCGAACAACTAAATCAACCTGTGAGTTTTGTCGTGCGTTTTATTAGACAAAAACCCCCTAGCAGTGGGTTAAAATTGATTCCGAAAATTGCCGAGCAATCATCAGTTGTAGTAGCAGATAGAAAATTTAATAGTTTAAATTTGGCTAAGGCTTATTTAGGTGAAGAAGCTGTTTTATCAGTGAAAATAGACCCACATTCACCTAATCGCCAAATTACCCGTTTACGTGGGGAATGCTTGACGGCTAAAGTTTGCGATCGCCAATTAGTTTCTATCATTAGCGCCCGCGCTACAGAAACCACCTCAGATGGTAATTTTATCACATCGGAAGTTTTTCAACAACTATTTAAAGGTGATTCGCGTCCATACTTCAATACCGTAGAATCAACTACAGCTTACAATAAATTGGCTACATTATATCCTACCATCGTCGCAGATCAAGTAACTGCTGTTTATCTTTCACCCCAAGACCCAAATTACTTTAGAGCGGCTTCTCATCCAGTGGCCCTCTATCGGTATCGCTTAGAATTTTCACCCACAAACTGAGGACAAATATCAGAAGGGGCTAGAGGCTAGCCCCTAGCAGCTTATTTCACAAATTGGGGCATAATTTCGGCTGCGGTGAAAATCCCATAAATACCGCGATCGTGTAATTGTTTACCAGCTTTAAGATAACCGAAGGCCGGACCACAAACATTCGCCGCCATACTGGTTTCATCTCCTAAGGTAAAGGTATGGGTGGAAATCTTACCTTCAAAGGTACGTCCTGTAACTTTAACGTTGGTGCTCAGAGGTTTTTTAGGATTGCGAGTGTCAACTATACCACCAACTGTAACGCGATCGCGCGAACAAATGCCGGCAAATTCTAACATCACATCATCAGCGTGTTCCATATTCTCTAAAGTCAACACGCCATTGGTTTTATCTAGTAGGGCTTCTACTTGTGCGTCAGTCATTGCCCTAGCCTTTTCTACAGTATAACCAGGCATATGGCCAATGTCCTCCCGAACTGTAGCCCGGTAAGCTTCCCAGTTAGCAATACCGACACCAAAGGTAATTTCTACCTTGTGAATTTCGGCGTAGCTTTGGGCTGCTAAAGCCGCCGCCGCTGTTAATAATCCAGGTGTAGCGCCACATCCAGACATATAAGTGATTCCGGCTGCTTGTAGTTCTGCTTTCATTGACAAAAGTTGTTCTACTGCGCTGGTACGCTTAATAGCATCCACTAACACACCCCGCCAACCCGATTTGATAAACTCTTGGGCTACTGAGGGGATAAAATCGTTAGGGAGGTTTGGTAAGGCAAGAAAGTAACCATCTACAGGCTGACCTGTCGCAATTAAATCTTGAATGCTGCTATTGCTTAATGTCCCAAATGGTTCTAAATAACCCACAGAACCTTGAGATTGGTAGGTTTGAATACATTGTTGAGTATTTAAACCTTCTGTAGAGTAAGCGTAGCCTTTTTGGTCGCCTGCTGCGACTAAGATCATTTCCCCTTTGCTGGAGAGGAGTTTTGCGGCTGCTTGTCCCAGTCCACCAAAACCCAGAACTCCGACGCGGATAGGTAGGTTGGTTAGTTGTGTATTCATAGTGAATTTACCGTGTTAGCTGATGGCTATAAAGGTTAATTATGCTCCATTATCCTGGTTTGGTTAGCTGAATAATGCTTTTTTTACGAGAATATTTTGCTGATTTGACCTTGGATCCCAAGACAGGGATGTTTATTATTTAACTTACCTCTGTGCCAAAATATTTAATAGGTATTTGTTATTATTAGCTTTGCTAAAAAGCAGCAACTAGAGCGTTTAATACATATGTACTATTACATGATCACATTGTATCCCAGAGCGCAGATATTAAATAATGCCACTGGGTAAAAGCACACACATTGAAGTTATCTATGGACAGAATAATATATATTCAATGGTACTGATAAACTTTTTCAATAAAAAGTATATTTTTGTGAAGCATAAAAGGGGCTAAACTACTGCTATAGCTTGATTTCAGGGTTTTTATTACCCATTTTTTCACAGGAATCGTGAGCTTGACTAATTAGTGAGGTTAAGAGAAACTAACTAATAAGTGATGTATGTGCTTATAATAATAATAAATTTTGTAAAGATTCTGAGATATATATTTTGAGAGATGGAACATTAGTTAGCAAATGCCAAGTTTGTATCTAAAACAATGTTCCCAGGGCTATATTTTTAGCCGGCTGCTCAGGCGGTCAAGTTCAAAAGTCGTATCATGGTTGGCCAAAAGTATGGAGACATTAGAGTTCATCATCTATCCAGACGGTCGAGTACAAGAAAAAGTCACTGGCATTATGGGCAATTCATGCGCTGAGGTCACAGCAGCAATAGAAGCACAGCTAGGACAAGTACTTAGTCATGAGCCAACCTCAGAATTTTTTGCTACTCAGTTGCAACAATCCTCCGTGGCTAATACCCAAGCCACATACAGCGATTGGTAAGTTTTTCCTCACAGTTTAGTCTCATTTATTAATCACTGCCATGTCACATTTTAGCCAAATTAAGACTCAAATCCGTAACCTGGACTCTTTAAAAGATGCACTCACTGAATTGGGCATAGACTGGAAACCCGGACCACGGGAAGTCCGTGGCTATCGCGGTCAAACCCATCCTGCGGAAGTCACTATTGAGCAGGAAAATGGCTATGACATCGGCTTTAGATGGAATGGCAAAGAATATGAATTGGTGGCTGACTTGCAATATTGGCAACAAGGCTTATCTGTGGATGGGTTCTTGCGCCAAGTAACCCAACGCTATGCTTACCAAACAGTGGTGAAAGAAACAGCTCGTGTAGGCTTTGAAGTGGCAGAACAACAAAAAAATCCAGATGGCTCAATTCGCTTAGTAGTACAACGCTGGAGTGCGTAATGGCTGATTTTCTGCCGTCGCCGTCAGAAGAAGAAAACAACCGTTCCGGTGCAGAACCAGAGTTAGGCGGTTTCTTACGGGATGAGCCAGAACGCTCTGGTTTAGAGCCGGAATTGGGTGGTGTTCAGCGTCAAAAGGGTGTTTACGTAGACGAGATCACCTGCATTGGCTGCTTACACTGCGCTCATGTGGCCCGTAACACCTTCTACATTGAAGCGGATTATGGGCGATCGCGCGTGATTCGTCAAGATGCTGATTCAGAGGAAGTCATTCAGGAGGCAATTGATACTTGTCCAGTTGATTGCATCCATTGGGTTGATTACACTGAACTGAAAAAGTTAGAAGAAGAGCGGAAATATCAGGTAATACCTATTGCGGGGTATCCAGTGGAACAGGCTGTATCTACTAGTCAACGGCGGCGTAAAAAACAAAAATTAAAACCTCCAAAAAACTCTTAATAACTTGTCATCAGAAAACCTCTATCAGATAGCCGAGTTCTTCCAGAACTCGGCTATCTGCTTATTTATTATTCATTTTCTGCAAATGTTTGGACTTTGCCATCAGGGCTGAGAAGGACTCGAATTCTGATAATTTCTCCCTTTTTATTGGCAGAAACAAAGGGTTTACCAATTTCAGGCATCCCCGCATCCTCAATGAATATTCTTGCAGCCTGATTGATGGGATAAATCTTGTCAATGCTACCATTATCATTAACCATTAAACTGTACTCTAGTGTTTGTGTAAATCCACTAGGTGGCTGCCAGCGCTTTGTAAATATTTCTCGAGCTTCTGCTACTTGAGGGATATCAAATAACTGACTACCGGCGGCCAAAGTTTCCGATTTGGGAGTTACCGGTTGACTCGTTGACCTACCAACTAATGAATTATTATTATTTGATGGAGTAGCAATATTTGCAGAGCCATTGATTGTGTTTTCCCTTTGCTGTAGATTGACTGCTGAAGATGGCGAAGAACTCTGATTTGGCTGGGGATTAGTGGAAACAGACAAGGGAACTGATGAGATACTGGGTAATGTATATCCAGAAGAGAGGCTACGCTGCGCGAACGGCTGAGATAGAAACACTGGATCCGGCCCAGATGGTAGGGATGAAGAGGGATTAGTCAGGATGCTAGAATTAGATGGCTTTAGGGGCGGTTCTGGGAATGTGCCAGTGGTAACTTGAGAGTTCGAGGCTAAGGTTTGTGGAGAGGTTAAATTACCCGCGGGCGTAACTTCGGGTTGCTGTGTGGGAACATCCACAGACGGTTTTACAGCAGTTTTCGCTATCTGTGTTTGATTTTGCCTATTATTGACAAAGTTCCAAGTCAGTGGTATAAGTCCTACACCTAAAACCATGACTGCGGCAATGGGAGACCAAGCTGGTAATCGCAAAAGTTTATTATTGTTATTTAAATTTGGTAAGGCCATAACATCAGCAGAATACTCATCTAAAGCAGTTGCTAAATCGAAAAGTTGCAGCAAACTCAATATAATTACAGAGCCAGATGTTGGGTTAGAAAGAGAACCAAGAAATAGATTATGAGTTATATCATTGTCTGCTTCTAAGTAGATTTTGCTCTGAGATGTTTGGGAGGTAAAAGATTTCGAGGGTTTAGCGCTCGGTAGTGGAGTCTGGTCAAAATCTGTGAACTCTGAATCATGAGATACTTTCGTGGAATCATGAGGTTCACAAAGACTCAGCCAAAAGTTATTTGGGGGTTGCTGTAGAAATTTTTGTACATAGTTGGTGACAACATCACACAAAATTTCTAGTTGATCGCGATCGCCCCTAATGACGATTTTACCTGCTTCTAGTCCTTGGGCATCCTCAAAATATAGCTCAAAGGTTAGCTGCTTGATCACAGTTTTTCCCATTAAATGGGACAACGGCGAACTTTGCGCCCATATTTCTAGGGTACAGTTAGGGCGTGCGTAGCGTCTAATGACAGAATTAAATGGTGGCATAGCAGAAACGACCAAGAAGACGATTATCTAAAATTGGAACTCTCTATTAGTGCTAGCCAGAGACGGCGGTGTCCACCAGGCGCACTATAAAACAGTAAATCCACAAGCAGTTTTAGTGCTAAGTTTGTGAGTAGATCCGTGGTTATTTGGTCGTCTTCTTCCATCCGTTCTTGGTAGGTATTACAGAAAGCATCGATATAATCTCCAAGTAAAGCAGCCTGATGATAGCGAAGCGGGGCGAGCCGCTGCTCCCGATTCTTTTGCGCCATTTTTTCCAGTAGACCAACAGCACGGCGAATTAATTCCTGGTGCTGTTTGGCGAGGTAGCAGGTAATGAGAACAATTGCTCGAGCTTCTTCTACATCTAGCTTTTTTCGTCCACCTTGTCCCCTGCGTAGGGGATTAGACTGACGCAATCGCCATAAAGCTACCCGGTCTGGCACTCTTGACTCTAAATTCAGGTTAATTGCCGCAGACAACATAGCTTCGGAACCAATACCAGTGAAAGTTTCTAGCGCTAACAGCACCAAGTCTAACTGGGTCTTGATATTCTCCCACTGAACTGTGTTTGAGACTGGAAGCTTAATTAAATCGTCCCACTGAGGATTTGGTGTGGCTGAATCGGCGGCCGAGTGCATAACGTTTAGCATAGGTGATCAGTCTGTAGGGTCTGTTGCTGTTACCCATTTTGAAACCAGACCCTTAAATATTAAGGTTGGTTTCCCATCGCTTTGCTCATTTAGTCAACAGCAATAGTCTTTGTCTTACTTTACTAGAGGAAAATCAATTTTCCACCAATTTACTTGACAAAACACATGAAGTTATTGATAAATTAAATGCTTCCTTATTCATGTATAAATAAACATTGCTGAATTTAGTTAATATCTAATTGCTAATTGCTAATTTATATAAAAGCAACTAATAACTAGATATTAAAAATTTACTTGCCCGCACCCATGATATTTATTGCCTATCAGAATATAGTGGGAGCGTGAGAACCCCTACGCTTTCGCGAGGGGATGAAACGTGACTCAACAGGATTTATCCTGTCGTATCCTTAACAAAAAGGTTTTGACAGGTATTTACAAAGCATTTCTGTTCACTTAAAATAAGAAAACATCAGCAAATATGGTGAAAAACCCAAAAGATGCCAACTTAAGTAGCCACACAGCTAAGTATGACCTTAGCCAAGGTGGGTAGGGGAGCTTTGACAGTCCCAAAACGACGTAATTTATAGCAACCGCCAAGGAGGTTAGGACGCAAAAAGTAAGACATCCTCAATGGCATCTCGTAAAGAATCAAACTGCTCAAGTTTTTTGCGGATTCGACTTTTTAACCAAGACCAACATTTTTCAATCTGATTCAGGTCTGGA
>NZ_JAQMUH010000092.1:0-30050 GCF_028331025.1 Anabaenopsis arnoldii
AACGGGAGCATGGGAGCGGTTATCCCTTAGTAGACTTGCACGCCTTAGCCAGACGCGATATTTCTCAAGTTAAGATTTACAAGAAAGACTACCGCTATCATTGCTTGGTTTTCGCGTTGGCAATAGTCTTAATTCAATACCTGATATCGTATTATATATCAAGTGGGCGATTTTCTTAACTCACTTATGTCAATTGTTGTCAACATAAGTATAGTTTTGTCTATAAAATAGTCAGCTTAGGACTAGCTCACAATCCTAAATTAGGGTGATCCCTTGACGGTTCTTCACAACTGGCTACACACAGATATCAATCAGCCGCGCGGCTCTCTTGTTTGGGTTTGGTGGTTTAGTTCTAGTTGTTCTTCCGGGGGCTGCTGTTCTAAGATTTGCGACAAGTTTTCAATTTGGAAATACTGATAAAACTTGGGTGTGACTTGCAGTGAGTAGGAGCGAGAATCATTGTCTCGCCGTTTCCTCACAAATCCGAGTTCCACCAGTTCCGGTACGTGTTGATATACTCCTGAACCTCGTAGTTCAATTAAATCAGTTTGGAGTATGGGGTTATTCAAAGCGATGGCGGCTAAAGTCCGCAATGCACCTAATCCTAATTCTACAGGAATCAGCCTTTGTACTAAGTCATGAAAATCAGAGCGCAGTTGCAAGCTGTAACCATTGGGGGTTTCTAGGATTTCTAAGGCGCTATCTCTGTGAGCATAATTATCCATTAGTTCCATGATTCCCTCTTCGACTGTAGCGCGATCGCACCCTGCATACTCAGCGATTTCACCCAGGGATAAAGGCTTACCTTTTAAATACAGAATCGCTTCTATCTTAGTTGCTGTAGTCATTGGTCATTAGTCGTTGGTCATTGAATCAAAAATCCCCGCACCTTGACACTGGGGAATGTTCACCCCATTATCGTTGGCTGAGGATAAATTCAGCCATGGCCAAATCTTGGGGAGTTGTCACTTTCAAGTTTGTCTCTTCTCCCGGGACAATTCGGACTTCAATACCGCATCTTTCAAATAAAGCAGCATCATCGGTGACTTCCCAACCTTGACGAAGGCCTTGAGCGTGGCACTGTTTTAATAAGTTAACATTAAAGCCTTGGGGGGTTTGTGCTGCCCATAATTGCTGACGGTCGGGGGTAGTTTGAATGATGCCATGCTTATCTACGACTTTGATTGTATCTTTCACGGGAACCGCAGCAATTAAACCAGAACATTCTTGGATGGCTTGGGCGCATGAGTTGAGTAAGTCTGGTGTCACCAGACATCTGGCCCCATCGTGAATTAATACGTGTTCTGCGGTGTCTGGAAGCGCCTGCAAGCCATTATAAACTGATTCTTGCCGGGAGGATCCGCCAGGAATAAATTCCACTGGTTTAGTCACGTTTAGATCGGCGACAATTGCCTTGAAGTCCGGCCAGTCAACCGGTTGAGAAATAATCCCTATCCATTTGATTGCACTGGCTGCTGCGGCAGCTTTGAGAGTCCAAGCAATAATTGGTTGCGATCGCACTTGCAGGAGGAGTTTATTGCGGGTTCCTCCCATTCTTTTGCCGGTTCCAGCGGCTGGAATAAGTAAATGCACAGAAAACCTCAATCAATTAATAACTGATCATCAATGACTAATGACTAATAATCAATAACTAATGACTATATTCACCTAAAATAAGAGCGAGTACGCGTGAATAAATATTATGCGAGTAGTAGCCCTTGTTCCTGGCGGAATTGGCGACCAAATTCTTTTCTTCCCGACTCTAGATGACTTGAGGCGTTATTACCCTAAGGCTCAGTTAGATGTCGTTGTGGAACCCCGGTCAAAGGCTGCCTACCGGGTGAGCAAGTCAGTTAATGATGTCCTGACTTTTGATTACACAGACCGCAATAGTCTGGCTGATTGGAGTAATTTCGTGGGGATGATTCGCGATCGCGAGTATGATGCGGTGATCACTCCGGGAGAAAGTTGGTTAATGGGTCTTTTGCTGTGGCTAACTGGAATCCCTACCCGCGTTGGCTACAAAGGCAAAGGAGCAGGTTTTCTGACTGATTCTGTGCCATACCAACCCAACCAGTACAAGGCGGCAGTTTACCACGATTTGCTGCAACCCTTTGGGATTAAAACCCCTTGCCCAGAGTTAGCAGTGAGTCTGCCTAAACCGGATATTGACTGGTCACAAAATGAACAAAAACGCTTGGGAATCAATGACACAGGCTACATATTAGTTCATGCTGGTTCTAGTGATATCTCTCACACAGGTTCAGATCAACTCTACCCTCTAAAACACTGGGAGCAAATCATTCAAGAATGCCAACACAAGCAACCGGATTTGCCTGTGGTGGTGATTCGCGGCTCTGAAAATGAGCAGGTTTGGCGATCGCTCCTGGAAAGAACCACCGGGATTAAGCTGACTGCTCCTGATAACATTGGCAAATTAACCGCCATGATTGGGGGAGCAAGTTTGATGTTATCTACTGATGATCCACTACTTCATTTAAGTGTAGCAGTGCAAACTTATACTATTGCCCTGTTTGGCTCTACAGATCCAGAATCGGTGTTGCCCAAAAATGATAAGTTTCTGGCGATTAAATCACCAACGTCACAATTAGCAGATATTTCACCCCAAATAGTTTTGCAGAAAATTTGGGGCGGCTAAAATCCTCCTACACCTCTTGAGAGGTGTAGGCTTTTCAAAGCATCTCAAACAACCCATCATCTAGGTCATAACCCAGCATTTGCGCCATAGACTTTAACCGGGGATAGCTGGGGATACCTTGTTCCTTGAGCCAATCACCTAATATAAAAATTTTGTGCATGAGAAATATTTCTAAGGCTTCTGGGTTATATTGAATACCTTCTTTTGCACTGAATTGGTGTGGTACAAGCATGGCAGTATAACGGGCTAATTCCCCGGATTTCCAATCTAGTAAAAATGGTAGCCAGGGATATTTAGCATCTAAACGGACAAACCATAGACGCAACTCTGGGATTTCTGAAAGTTCCCGGGGATCTCCGGGTGATAAGGCATATTGGATATTAAAGCTTAACTGCTGTTCCCAGGATGCCATCCCTTTGTCTTCGAGTAGTTGCGTAATCACCTTCAAGACAGGTGAGATATCTAGATTGTTAACGTGGTCGGTATCGACTTGAATTGTAATCGTCATGCTCAAAAGTAGGATCGAGAATCACCAGCTTTGCTGGGTGTGATGGCACATTATTTGCACCCAGTTATTTTTTTACCTGTGTATGTCTAACTTGGCAAACTTGACACCTGCCTAGGGTTGGACATTTGCTATAATTGTAAGTTAAAGTTGTAATGAGTTTGTTTAAGAGCAGAGTGTAATCAAACAAACCCTAATCACCAACGGACAATCACCAGATTAAATTGTAAATTCCCAGAGCCAGACAAAATCGGGAAAATACCCTTATAGTTAACCAACTTAACTATGCAAAATCACTCGATATCTCCCAAACCAATTCGTTCCCTAGAGGAAGCCCTGGATAGGTGTCAACTCTTGGGGATGCGCGTCAGTCGCCAGCGCCGCTTTATTTTAGAATTGCTGTGGCAGGCTAATGAACACCTTTCTGCTAGAGAAATTTATGCTCGTCTCAGCCAGCAGGGTAAAGATATTGGTCACACTTCTGTTTATCAAAATTTAGAAGCCCTATCAAGTCAGGGCATCATTGAGTGTGTTGAACGCTGTGACGGGCGTTTATACGGTAATATCAGTGATTCCCATAGTCATGTCAACTGTATTGATACTAATCAACTGCTGGATGTGCATATAGAACTACCCGCAGAATTAATCCGTGAGGTGGAAAAACAAACAGGAGTCAGGATTACTGAATACAGTATTAACTTTTATGGTTACCGCCATCCCCAAAAACCAGAATAATTTTTAACGTGATTTTCACCAATATTCCCACAAAATTGGCGTGACAATTAACCCACGAGAATGTCATACTCAGGAGGACTGCAATAGTTAAAGCTAAACTTGGGGGTTTTGATCATCAGCCGATCTCAGCGCGGTTTGTGACTGAGTTTCCCGCGTACTATATCTTATGAATAATAAACCCCTAAAATTATTGTTAATTGACAAAGATGCCATATTCCGGTTAGGACTACGGGTAGCTTTGTCAACAGTGCCTGACATCGAAGTAATATCGGAAGCAGAAACAGATACAAGGGCCTTGCAGATACTAGCAGAACTGGCTCAAAAAGACCCCAACCAAGTGAACTTGGTAGTTTTAGAATTAGGTAATGGTCGCTCTATTTCCAGTCAGCAGCAAGGATTACAACTGTGTCAACAAATCAAAAACCAATACCCCAAACTACCAATTTTCCTACTGAGTTCTGTTCAAGAACCAGGATTGCTGTTAGCCGTGCGTGCTACTGGCGTTAATGGCTACTGTCCTAAAGGTACTCCTATTTCTGAATTAGTCGCTGCTATGGAAGCAGTAGTAGATGGTGGTTGTTATTGGTTTCCTCCACAGGGAAGCCTTGATTCCACTGCGGATTATTCCATCACGCCATCACCTACTCTTCCCCTGGCTGGGGTGCGAAAAAATTGGTATTTGTCGGGGGTTGCTTACATTGAAGCAGATTTAGGCGCAGTGATGACGCAATTACAAATCCCTGGGATCCCGTTAATAGATCGAGCTGTTCTGGCTGGAAAAAGACGAGAACTATTAGCCGCGCGTTGGTTACTCAGTCGGTTATTAGTTTCGCCACAGGAAAGAGAACCCGAACAGCAGAAACCGGCTGTAATTCCAGTATTCAGTAGTGAGAATGTGAGATTGAAGGTAAAAGAAGAACCTACTTTAGCGCCTCTACTTAGCCCGCGATCGCTACAATCTGATCTATTTGCAGTATGTGTGAATAAATTACAATTTTCTTTACAAAATGTCACAGATGTGGCTTTAGAAATTGATATTTTTCGGGAAGATAAAAGACGGGAACTACTGTATTTAATTCTGCAAAAACTGGCGCAAAACCTAGATGAATTGCGTGTTCCTCAAGTAAGCGGCGCTCAATTAGAAAGCTTAAAAGACACAATATTATATGATTTATGGCAAGGAGTAATTACAGATTTCTTTGGCAAATTTTATCGCGTACAAGTAGGTAACCAAGATATAGAAGTTGTCAATTTATTGCTGCAAAATTATCGGGTGGTACAAACAGAGATCATCAATAAAATACCCCTAGTACTAGAGTTATTTTCTTATTTAGTATTTCAGACAGACTTGCACATTGATAATACCACCTACCCTGGGGGTACACCTGAAGCGAAATCCCAAGCATTAATAATTTTAGAAAATTTATTGATTTCCGTAGCCAATAGTGTAGTGCAACCATTGCTCAACTCTTTAGCAGACGTAGAAGACATTAAACAGAATTATTATGATCGCCGCTTAATTTCCACAAGAGAAATAGAACGCTTCCGCAATGAGTTATCATGGAAATACCGTTTAAACAAGTATATCAATGAGCCTAAAAGCATATTTGAAAGTACCTATGAGCTATTTGTATTAGCACCGCGTGGGATTGCCAAAACTGCAATTTATGCCCCCCGTGGTCAGGAATTAGCCCAGCTTTCTGGTATTCCCCTATTAGTGACACTGGTACTAGAATTTCGAGATGCGATCGCGCCGCGGTTAAAATCATTATTATCTATTGTAGGTAGCGGTATTGTTTTTTTGCTCACTAAAATAGTGGGACGGGGTTTAGGTTTAATCGGTCGTGGTATCCTCCAAGGAATTGGTAGCGTATCTTTAACAGAAAAGAACTTTAAGCGTCATAGTGAGCGAACGAAATAAGCCGATTACCAATTCCAATCGCGGCGGAAATGAAAAAAGCCTTCGAGAAAATCTTGTAAAGCATGATTGGTATTTAACCTTTGCTGACCCCACTGTGTGGCTGTATCTTCAATAATTTGGGAAAAGCTAGGATAGACACAAGACAAGGAAGCTAAATGTTTAACGGGAATTTTTCGGGACATAGCCAAAGCAATTATATTAATTAACTCCGACGCTTCCTCCCCCAATATGGAGGCTCCCAAAATTTCCCCATTGCGGTGTACAATCAACTTACATATACCTGTAGTTTGATCTCGGAGTTGGGCAGCTGGGATTGATTTATAATACTGCCGTAAAACTAAAACCTCATCGGGTCGAAATTGGCGTTTTACCTGGACTGGTGTTAAACCGACTTCCGCTAACCGGGGATGAGAATTGAGACCCCAGGGAATGCAGCGATAATTGATTGTAAATCTGGGAAAAAACAAGGCATTTTTGACAGCGATTCTCGCTTCATAATTAGCAACATTGGGAAAATCATAACCCCCAATCACATCGCCACAGGCGTAAATCCGGGGATTAGTAGTTTGTAATTTATCATTGAGCAGTAAGCGACGTTGCCGCCATTTCACACCTACAGCACCTAAATTCAGGTACTCTAGGTTTGGTTGCTGTGCAGTTGCTACTAGGATTTGGTCGGTTTGAATAGCTTTATTTCCTACCTGAACCCACTTTTTACCCTCAATTAGTTTGACTTGAGTTACTGGTTTTTGAGTCAGGACACGCACACCATCAACTTCTAACTGTGCTTGCAGCAGGTGGGCTATTTCTGGGTCGGCGGAGGGGAGAATAGATGCAGATTTCACGGCTAAGGTGACACTACAACCCAACCGCGCCAGAGTTTGGGCTACTTCAATACTTTGGGGAATACCGCCAATAATTACCCAATTTTGCGGTAAGGTTGGTTGCTTGAGAGTTTGCCAAATATTAGATAATGTCAAGTAACCAGTGGGTTGTAATCCCTGAATTTCTGGATGGTACAAAACAGAACCAGTGGCTAGTAAGTAGGTACGCCCCCGCAATAGGCGTTGATTTACGGTAAAGCCTAAATGGGGTAAGGATTGAAATTGACCAGTACCCAGGATGACATCTACACCCAGAGCTGCTAGGTTAGCCAGAGAAGTTTGTGCTTGGATGTGGTCGATCACACCGTGACTATACAACCTGGTTTCTGTCCAGGTGAGTGATGGTTGTGTGGTGTGAATTCCCCGGCCAGCAACATCATTGAGGTTATGGAGGATTTTAGCAACTTCGCTGATGGCTTGATGTTGACTAAAGCCATAATTTACTTGAGACTCCACTAAAGCCACGGTGGCTTTGAGTTGGGTTGCAACTAGGGCTGCATAGCGTCCGGCAACAGTACCACCAATAATTACTAAGTCATAATCAATTGTCATTGGTTATTGGTCAACAGTCAAGGAATATAAGGCTGTGAGCAGACGTTGGTTATCAGACTCCGAACGGACAGCAACCCGGAAAAAGCGATCGCCTAATTCTTTAAAGCTGAGGCAATCACGAATTAAAATTTGGTGATGCTGGAGTAATTGTTGTTGTAATTGAGAACTTGATGATTGTGATCCTACTAGTAGGAAGTTAGCACTGCCTTCTAGAGGCTGCAAACCTGGAATTGAGGTTAAACCTTGAAAAAGTTGGTTTCTTGCCTGTGGTAGCCATTTCCAGGTGCGCTCTTGAAACTCTTGATCTTGGATAGCGGCAATGGCGGCGGCGGCGGCTAGGGTGTTTACAGGCCAGGGATCTCGCCATGATTGCCATTGAGCCAGACGGTCAGGGTGGGCGATCGCATAGCCTAATCTCAGTCCGGGGAGACTGTAAAATTTCGTTAGCGATCGCAATACTACGAGATTTGGATATTCTTGCACCATTCCAATGAGACTTTGTTCCTCATCGGGGGGGAGAAAATCCATAAATGCCTCATCCAGCACCACCAAGGAATATTGCTCTAAATAAGGCAAAATCGCCCCCCTGTAGAATAACCTCCCTGTGGGGTTATGAGGATTATTTAGCAATAATCCATAACTTCCTGGTGAAGATAAAGGATATGAACCAGAATTTATTCCTATTTCCCATTGTCCAGTTGTCAAAGAAAGGGGAAACTCCAGGATATTAGCATTATATGCCGTTAGTGTTCGGTAATAATCGCCAAAGGCTGGAGTAACTAAGGATGTTGCGGATAAATTCGCTAACTCTCTCCCGGCTAAAGTCAGTAATTCCGCTGAACCATTCCCTGGCAGAATCCACTCAGAAGGTAATTTATGAAAGCCTCCTAAAGCAACTCTAAGTTCACTGTAATCTGGTTGTGGATAGTGCCTAAGATTACTAATTTGGGAATAAATAGCCGCGATCGCGCTATTTGGTGGTCCCAAAGGACTGATGCTGGCAGAAAAATCCAGAATACCTTCAGGTGGACAGCCAGCTAGTGCTGCCGCCCAGGCTAAATTTCCACCGTGAACTGGTTGCTGCATCAATAAGAGGTTCCCTAAAACGTTATCTATTCTTTGGGTTCTTTTGGGGGTGCAACCTTTTCTCTAAACAGCTTACCAGCCGAGAAAGCAGGAACCCTAGTGGCAGGAATTTCCATCTTTTCGTTAGTTTTGGGGTTGCGACCTTCACGAGCCTTGCGTTCTCGTGATTCAAAGGAGCCAAATCCTACTAATGTTACTTTATCCCCAGAAGAGACAGCTTCAATAATAGTCTCCAAAGCAGCAGTTAACACAGCATCGGCTTGTTTTTTAGTAACACTAGCCTTTTCAGACACTGCATCAACTAATTCACCCTTGTTCATATCAAACTCCTTGATCTTTACTTGAGATTCTCGACAGTTGCACTGTGTGGCATCTTTGATTAATTCTCCCTAGAGAGAATTAGAAAAGTCGCTCTTTGGGATTATTGATGTTAGAAATACCTGTATATCCCATCAGATCGACTTTTCAATGAATCATTCTAAGGTGTTGTAGCCTGAACTGGATAGATGAAACCATTAATTTATATAGATTTCGGGTTTTTTTGTGCTTTTTCAGTAAATTTAAACCACAAAATATACAGAAAAATTACCGGAATACTGAAAAATGCCCCAGATTTTTTTAGCTTTTGCTCTCAACCTGGTCATGGGTTAAGAGCAGATTAACATGATCAACTGACTGATACTTGACAATTTTTGATAGACTAAGCAACTGATTTTGACAACTTTTCACCCCTTGCAAATGTAATCATCAGGCTAAAATGATCCGATTGCGAAAATTCAAACAACTAGTTATTTGGGCATTGGTAGGCTTACTTACTAGTTGGTTAGTAAGTTGTAATACTGCTAATAATACAGTATCTCCTGCGGGTACACAAGCAACTGTTGAGTTTTGGACGATGCAACTCCAACCTCAATTTACTGACTATTTCCAAGGTTTGATTGCTAATTTTGAAACGGAAAATCCCGGTATCAAGGTCAACTGGGTTGATGTGCCCTGGGCGGCAATGGAGAACAAAATTTTAACATCTGTCTCAGCAAATACACCACCTGATGTCGTCAATCTCAATCCAGTTTTTGCTTCCCAACTGGCGGGAAGAAATGCTTGGTTAGACTTAGATCCCAAAATTTCTGACCCAGAACGTTCTTCTTATCTACCGAATATTTGGAAAGCTAGCACCCTGAATGGTAAAAGTTTTGGTATCCCCTGGTACTTGACTACCAGGCTAAATATTTATAACACTGATTTATTACAACAGGCAGGTATTAATAAAGTACCGTCAACCTATGCAGAATTGGCAGATGTCGCCCAGAAAATTAAAGACCAGACGGGTAAATATGCCTTTTTTGTCACTTTTGTACCCCAAGATTCCGGTGAGGTGTTGGAGTCATTTGTACAAATGGGCGTTACCCTAGTCAATGAGCAGGGTAAGGCGGCTTTTAATTCTCCCGAAGGTAAAGCAGCTTTTCAATATTGGGTGAATTTATATCAACAGGGGTTACTTCCCAGGGAGGCTTTAACCCAAGGACATCGCCATGGCATTGATTTATACCAGTCTGGACAAACGGCTTTTTTAGCTTCCGGACCTGAGTTTCTCAATACCATTGCTAGGAATGCTCCCCAAATTGCCAAGGCCTCCGCGATCGCACCCCAGATTACCGGTGATACTGGTAAAAAGAATGTGGCTGTGATGAATTTAGTTGTCCCCCGTGCTAGTCAACATCCCGATGCGGCCGTTAAGTTTGCTTTATTTGTCACCAATGACAAGAATCAGCTAGCCTTTGCTAAAGCTGCTAATGTTTTACCATCCACAAAACAAGCACTGGCAGATAGTTACTTTCAAAATGTCCCTGATACTGCTTCTACAGTGGAACGGGCGAGGGTGATTAGTGCGAAACAATTGCAACAAGCAGAGATTTTAACGCCAACTTTGAAAGATTCTAAACGTCTGCAAAAGGCGATTTATGAAAATTTACAAGCAGCGATGTTAGGTCAAAAAACTGTAGATCAAGCTGTGGAAGATGCGGCTCAAGAATGGAATAATAGGCTATAGTCTGAGATTTTAACCACATCCCCGACTGGTTCAACAGCCGGGGATCTATCCCCCCTGTCTGAAAAAATGACCGATTAAGTAGAGAGAACCACACAAAACAAGTTGATTATTTTTCTCATTAATAGCTGCGTCTAAGGCGGATGTTAAATCTGGATAGGTTTCACATCTGGACAATTCTGGACAAATTTTTACAGCTATTTGGGCTAGTTCTCTGGGGTCGGCTGAACTATGATCTGGGACTGGAACTAGATATAATTGGTCTTGCGATCGCAGTAAGGCTTGAAAAATATCTCCATGTTCTTTAGTAGAAAGCATTCCCATCACCCAAGTTAACCCAGGGGTGTGTAAACTGTCTACATAATCTCTTAATGCTTGAGCAGCTGCGGGGTTATGAGCGCCATCAATTAATAATTTGCGGTTTTTCCAACTCACCCATTGCATTCGTCCGGGCCATTGAGTTTTACTCATCCCGTTAACAATCGCTTCTGGGGAAATCTTCCAACCCTGGTTTTGCAGAATTTCTACACCAGCTAAAGCTAAGGCTGAGTTATTTAGTTGAATTTGCCCCTGTAATGGGAGAGGATATTTAATAACCCAGGAGTTTACCTGAGTTTCATATTCAGCCCATCCGGGGGAGATTTCATGAGCAGATCTTGGTGCAATATACGGGGATTGTAATTCTGCGGCACGCGATCGCACAACTTTTTGGGCATCTGGGGGCAATTTCCCCACCACAACCGGACACCCCGGTTTAATAATACCTGCTTTTTCCCTAGCAATATCCGCCACAGTCGGACCTAATTGCTGCCAATGTTCCCGGCTAATAGATGTAATTATAGTTACTAATGGATCTGAGCAAACATTGGTCGCATCCAACCGCCCCCCCAAACCCACTTCTATCACGGCCACATCAACTTGAGCTTGAGCAAAATACAACCAAGCAGCGGCGGTAATCACTTCAAACTGGGTTGGGTACTCATCATCAGCTTGAATAGCATCTTGGACTTGTAAGATTAATTGGCTGAACTTCTCACTAGTAATTGGCTGTTTATTAATACAAATGCGTTCAGTCCAATCAACTAAATGAGGAGAGATATAACAGCCAGTCTGATAACCAGCTTCAGTGAGTATAGAGTTAAGATAAGCACAAACAGAACCTTTACCATTAGTACCAGCAACGTGAATTACCGGAACTTGCAGATGGGGGTTACCCAGGTTAGCCAATAGTTTGATAATGCGGGAGAGTCCCAGATTAACGCCAAAATGCTGAAACGGTTTTAGTAAAGAATTTATATCCACAAACAGATGAGAAAGACAAGGTATATGAGGGAATAGGGCGAAAATACCCCATTTCCCCCCCAAAAAACGACTGTCCTGAATTAAGGAAACAGCCGATTTTATCGATAATTTTGTTTAAACTTAGGCTTCTCTGTTCAAAAAGTTTTGTACTTGTCTTAAAGCTGCAGCACCAATGTTAAATGCAGCCCAACTACCAGCAATGACAATGGGTGCAAGAACGATGACTATACGGTAATCGATATCCATATCTAGAACTCCTCTTTTAAGTGAAAATTAAAGTTTTATGAACTGTTCTCATGTTTATTTTTAACCTAATTGGCAAATTTTGCTAGTCCCATGGGATTACAAGTTTCAGCGGGGATTGCAATCATGTTAAGCATTGCTGCCTTCAGGCTAATTACCAATATATAGTTATATTACAATCTTTGGCACTATTTCTGGTGAGCAAAACCAAGATCATTTCCCGTTCCCCCATGAACTAAAGCTAACTTTTTGTAACGTTCTGCGTGTTCTATCAGTTCTGCGGCTTCGTTTTCTGGAACTGGGCGCAATACCTTACCAGGAACACCGACCACTAGAGACCGAGGGGGGACATTCTTAGTTACTACCGCGCCAGCACCAACGATGCTACCATGACCCACTCTCACCCCATCTAAAATAATTGCACCAATGCCAATCAAGCAGCCATATTCAATGTGGGCAGAATGTACCACGGCGCGATGGCCGATAGTGACATGATGTTCTAGAATTGTTGGTAAACCAGGGTCACCATGTAAAATTGCCCCATCTTGAATGTTTGTACATTCCCCAATATCAATGCGTTCTACATCTCCCCTAACTACTGCACCATACCAAATGCTGACCCCGGCTTGAATGTTTACCGAACCTATAACCACAGCATTGGCGGCGATGAAAGCTGCTTGAGAAAAATCGGGAGATGGCCAGTAAGAAGTTGTAGACACGATAGAATATGAATATGGTACCCACCGAACACTGGAGAAGCTCTAAAGTTTGAGGCTTGCTGCACAACCAGAATATCACAGTGTCACCTCTCTCATCTGAGTCAGATGCTAGTGAAGATTGTTTACGCTGAAACTCGGTTTCTTTGCAGCAATGAGCAAGCCTCGACAATAGAGGAGCCGAAGTGTCAAATCCAACTCGCTGGTGCTGGTGAAAACGACAATATGTTTTTATGCACTTCATGATGAATCCAGGCTTGCAGTACCCTATATTTGGCCCTGACATTCAGTGTCCCCACTGTCGTCAGTCTATTCCGGCTCTGACACTCACAGATACTTATTTGTGTCCCCGTCATGGTGCTTTTGAGGCCAACCCTAAAAATGGAGAGTTAGTTCACCTCCAGTCGGGTCGTCATTGGCGACGCTGGAATAATGAATGGTATAGACAGCATACCCATCCCGATGGCATTCGCTTTGAAATCCACGAGGCATTGGATAAGCTGTATACTCAAGGTTACAGGGCAACACGGGTAATTATTGCTCAACGTTATCAGGAGTTGATGAGTGGCTATCTAGAACGTAGCACCCCTTGGCGTTCTGGAGACCCGGAAGCTACCTCAGCACGATTATATGGCTTACCCGTGGATTTTAGCCCCGATGCTTCCCAAGATCCCAGTTGGGATGTGATTAATTTTGATCTGGAAAAGGAACCTGGTGTACCTGTACGCTATCCCTATTTCCGATTATTTGAGTAACAGATGTAGAGACAATCGATCAATTGTCTCTACCAGGGGGTGACTAAATTATTATGCATCACGCTTCGATTCGCACTGCTAATATTCATCGGGCGATCGCATTCTATGAACTGTTAGGGTTTACAGTTTGTGAGCGCTTCACCACAGGCTATACTCTGGCTTGTTGGATGGAAGGTTTAGGGGGAAGAATCGAATTAATCCAAATTCCTCAACCTAAACCCGCACCAGATGCTTTTACCGATGAGCATTATGTGGGTTATTATCATCTGTCTTTTGATTTAACTACAATTACATCCGATTTACCCGGATGGTTGACAAATTTACAATCACGTGTTAATTGTGCAGAGAATTTACCACCCCTGAAAGTACTTTTAGAACCCACTCAGCAGCAAATAGGCGATCGCATTTGGGAGGTGGCTTTTATTGCTGATACTGATGGCTTACCCCTAGAATTTATTCGCTGTCTGGCTCAACTTGATTAGTTACAGGGTGTATTAAACCATGCTACAATTATTCTGGTTTTTTTGTAACATTGTCAAAATTAGTTAATATATTATCCCCTTGGCAAAATTTGGTTTAACTACTCAATGACTCGGTTATTTACAGAATTTTATCAAAATATATTCTACCCAATTCTACCTAATGTACTGCGTTTAATTCGCCAGTTCACTTTCCTATGTTTGCTGCTGTGCTTAGTTTTTGCGCTTCAGAGCCAGGCGATCGCCGCTGATTTTACAGATAATTTACTTAAACAGCCACCTAGAGAAATTACGATTAGTTTAGGTAATTCCGCTAATGAACTCAAATTTGAACCAGATCATTTAGAATTTGTCCCTGGTAAACGCTATCTATTACACCTAAATAATCCCAGCCAACTAAAACATTATTTCACAGCCAAAGATTTTGCTGATAGTATCTGGACGCAAAAAGTCGAAGCTGGCAAAGTAGAAGTCAAAGGCGCAATTCATGAACTAGAACTCAAACCCGGTGCAGAAGCGCAATGGTTCTTTGTGCCCATCAAACCCGGGAAATATAGCTTAAACTGTTCTATAGCCGGACATACAGCAGCAGGAATGACAGGAGAAATTGCTATACAGTAACTGATGACAGCAATCGCAAACCAGGCTTGGTAAAAATAAGCTAACTTAAATTTATAGCCATATCAGTCAGTCATCAGTAATTATTAAACTCTCCATGAACATTCTCAGTAACCTGCTCTCCCAAAAAACTCAGCCCCAAACCACACCAAAACAACACCGGGGAATTGAAATTAAATCCCCCCGGGAAATTGAAACCATGCGGCAATCAGCTAAAATTGTAGCTACCGTACTCAAAGAAATTTCTGAGATGGTCAAGCCGGGTATGACTACAGCTGATTTGGACGCTTACGCTGAAAACCGCATCCGGGAAATGGGCGCTACACCCAGCTTTAAAGGCTATCATGGCTTTACCGGTTCCATTTGTGCCAGTATTAATCATGAAGTTGTCCATGGTATCCCCAGCACTAAGAAAGTAATTCAAACCGGGGATGTGTTAAAAGTAGATACCGGTGCTTATTACGAAGGTTTTCATGGTGATTCTTGTATTACCATCGCCGTGGGAGATGTCACCCCAGATGCTGCTAAACTCATCCGCGTTGCAGAAGAAGCACTTTATAAAGGTATTGAACAGGTAAAGGCGGGTGCTTATTTACTTGACTTAGCCGGAGCCATAGAAGACCATGTAAAAAGTAATGGTTTTAGTGTGGTGGAAGGATTTACAGGGCATGGTGTAGGTCGGAATTTACACGAAGAACCTTCAGTTTTTAACTACCGCACCCGGGAAATGCCAAATGTGAAACTCCGCGCAGGAATGACTTTAGCAATTGAACCAATTTTAAATGCAGGTTCTAAGCATACTAGAATATTGTCTGACAGGTGGACTGCTGTAACTGTAGATAATTCTCTATCAGCCCAGTTTGAACATACAGTTTTAGTGACGGAAACAGGTTACGAGATTTTAACAGACCGCACCCAAGTTTAATATACATAGTTTTGGGGACTCCAGTCCCTAATACAAACTTGGAGGTTATATAACTCCAGCCATAAGTAAATATACCCTGATAAATAGATATTTTAATTAATCAACATATGAATAACAATGATTTAGCTTTTACCCCAGCCCTAGAATTAGCCAAGCTGATTCGTGGTCGGGAACTATCACCCCTGGAATTAGTAGAATTATATTTAAACCGCATTGAGCAGTTTAACCCCCAACTAGGAAGTTATTTTACAGTCACAGCAGAACAAGCGATCGCAGATGCTCAGGCTAAAACAGAAATATTAACAACCACCTCAGAACTACCGCCATTTTTCGGTGTCCCCATTTCCATTAAAGACCTCAACGCCGTGGCTGGTGTACCCTGTACCTATGGGAGTCCAGCCTTATTACAAAACATCCCTCACTACGATGATGGCGTAGTCACTCGCATTAAACAAGCTGGATTTATTATCCTGGGTAAAACCGCCACCTCAGAACTAGGTTCATTTCCTTACACCGAACCTACAGGATTTCCCCCAGCGAGAAACCCTTGGAATTTAGAATACACCCCCGGCGGTTCCAGTGGCGGTGCTGCTGCAGCGGTAGCAGCGGGGTTGTGTGCCATAGCCCAAGGTTCCGACGGTGGCGGCTCTATTCGCGGTCCTGCGGCTTGCTGTGGTTTAGTGGGTATAAAACCATCAAGGGGTAGAGTCACCCATGCACCCGTAGGAAGTCCCGTAGCTGGACTTGGTACTAATGGACCGATCGCCCGGACGGTAGCAGATGCAGCCGCCCTTTTAGATGTCATGTCCGGTTATGTCACAGGTGATCCTTACTGGTTACCAGATCCTCAAACTTCCTTCCTCGCCGCTACCACAGAGAAACTCGGTAATTTACGCATCGCCTTTAGTACCAGTATCCACCCCCTGGGGCTAGCTGATGCTAACTGTCAGCAAGGGGTAATGCAAACAGTAGAATTATTAGCACAATTAGGTCATACTATAGAAGAGAAGTCCCTTGATTTGAGTGGGTTAGTAGAACCATTTCAAACTGTGTGGCAAGGTGCTGTCGCTGCATCAGGAATACCACCAGAAGCATTACAGCCGGTGAATCGCTTTCTCTTCTCCCGCATAGGTTCTGTGGGTGAGTATCTCCGGGCGGTTTCCCAAATGCAAATCCTAGCCAGGCAAATTGTGGCGTTTTTCGATACCGTAGATGTACTAGTATTGCCTGTATATTTACGTTCACCCATTCGGGTGGGGGAATGGGCTGATTTAACTCCAGAAGAGACATTCCAAAAAATTATCCACTGGGTAGCACCTTGTCCCGCTGCTAACGCCACGGGACAACCGGCTATAGCCATTCCTGTGGGTTTTGATGCTAACGGGTTACCTATGAGTGTACAGCTAGTGGGCAAACCCGCGGCGGAATCCACTTTAATTACTCTAGCTGCGCAATTAGAAGCCGCCAACCCTTGGATTCAACATCGACCCAACTTGGTATAGAAACACCAAGGACATCATAATATTGCGTAATTCCCCATGGGGAATTACGCAAGCTCAATTACACTTTCTTTAACCAGCTAAACATGGCGCGTAAATCTTTACCAACTTCCTCAATGGGGTGTTCAGCTTCTTGGCGGCGCATAGCAGTAAATCCTGGTTTACCAGCTTGGTTTTCTAAGACAAATTCCCGCGCAAATTGCCCAGATTGAATTTCGCTGAGGATTTTCTTCATTTCCGCTTTGGTAGCTTCGTTCACTACCCTAGGGCCACGGGTGTAGTCGCCATACTCAGCAGTGTTAGAAATACTATCGCGCATTTGGGCTAGTCCCCCTTCCACAACTAAGTCAACAATTAGTTTCACTTCGTGGAGACATTCAAAATAAGCTAACTCTGGTTGATAACCAGCTTCTACTAAGGTTTCAAATCCAGCTTTAATTAAGGCGCTTAAACCACCACATAATACCGCTTGTTCACCAAACAAATCTGTTTCGGTTTCTTCCCGGAATGTAGTCTCTAAAATACCAGCCCTTGTACCACCAATACCTCTAGCATAAGCCATGGCGCGATCGCGTGCCTGACCGCTAGCATTTTGATAAACTGCAAACAGCGCCGGTACCCCTTGTCCTTGCTCATAAGTCCGGCGTACTAAATGTCCCGGTCCTTTGGGTGCAACCATCACCACATCTACATTAGCAGGTGGGACGACTTGGCTAAAGTGAATATTAAAGCCATGGGCGAAGGCCAGAACCTTACCAGCTTCTAGATTTGGTTCAATTTCGTTTTTGTAAACTGTCTTTTGGACTTCATCCGGTAATAAAATCATGATGAAATCAGCAGCTTTCGCAGCATCGGCTACAGATTTCACAGTTAAACCAGATGCTTCCGCTTTGACTGCTGACTTACTACCCGGATATAGTCCCACAATCACATTTAAACCACTATCTTTTAGATTAAGGGCGTGGGCATGACCTTGGGAACCATAGCCAATAATGGCAATAGTTTTTCCAGCCAAAAGGTCTAAATTGGCATCTTCGTCATAATACATCCGGGCCATATGCATCTCCTGTCAGCAGCATTGTCATTAATTAGCAGGCTTTTGATCATACCTTAAATTGAGTAACTACAGACAGATCAATTTATAGACCTGGATTATACGTTTATTTTCTAGGCTCACTCAGAGGATGTTTGATAAGTTTTCCACAGGTAATTTTTATCTTAGGGAACAGGGAACAGGGAACAGGGAACACCGAAGGATTGGGGAAAACACAAAAAACAATCAAATCCAGTCCCCTCCCCTTACAAGGGGCTAGGGTGGGGTCAAGCAATAGTTGATACACTAATCATGACTTGACAAACATCCCCTGAGCGATCGCCCCACTATCCCTGAAATTTCCATCACAATGCATTTCACCCCAGGGACACCCAAAATGGTTGATAGCCAAAAACTGTTGAGAAACTAAACCTACTCCGTAAAACTCCTACCCACCTAGTTATTCGCGAATAATTCCTATATGGATCTAATTGCTTTTAGAGCAAAATTCTGATTTAATAGAAATTAATCTCAAGTATATCTAGAATCATAATTAAAAGTTATTGTCAATAATATCAACTAAAAAAAACAGCATTACCGCAAAATCAGTCATCTTTGCATCCAATTGGTAGGAGGAGCACAATTGTTCTCTCAAGTAGCCATAGCAGTTGATTGTTTGATCAAAATCTGTAACAGTTCCGATTTAGGGAAAGCATGAAACGTCGCCAATTTATTTATTTAGGAATAGCAACTGCTAGCGCTGGATTAGTAGTTTCCTGCAATGGGAATTCTGATCAAACCGCCACACAGTTAGAATCAGAACTAGTAATTTACTCAGGACGCAACGAAAAACTCATCGGTGAATTAATCAAGCAGTTTGAACAACAAACTAACGCTAAAATTCAAGTCCGTTATGGTGATACGGCTGAATTAGCATCAGCAATTTTGGAAGAAGGTACAAATAGTCCCGCAGATGTATTTTTTGGTCAAGATGCAGGCGCTCTCGGAGCGCTACAGAAAGCCGGTAGAGCCGTAAAATTACCCGACTCCCTCCTGAATCAGGTCGATAGTGCTTACCGTTCTCCAGAGGGTAAATGGGTAGGTGTTACGGGTCGAGTCCGTACAGTAGATTACAATACTAAATTAGTCAAACCAGAGGAATTACCATCCTCAATTTTTGGCTTTACTGACCCGAAATGGAAAGGGAAAATCGCCTGGGCACCTACCAATGGTTCGTTTCAATCCTTTGTCACTGGGTTACGGGTTGCCGAGGGTGACGAGAAAGCAAAAGAATGGTTAAAAGGTATTAAAGCTAACCAGCCAAAAGTGTATCCTAACAACACATCAATAGTTGAAGCTTTAAGTCGTGGTGAAATAGCTGTAGGACTTGTTAACCATTACTATTTGGAACGAATTAAACAAGATAATCCTCAAGTTCCAGTCGCACATCATTTCACTCAAGATGTTGGGTCTTTAGTCAATGTCGCCGGCGTAGCGATTGTCAATACTGCCAAGCATCCTAATATAGCTCAAAGGTTTACAGAATTTTTGCTCAGTCAAGATGCTCAAAACTATTTTGCTAATCAAACTTATGAGTATCCTCTGGTTTCGGGAATTTCTCCCCAAGGGAATTTGAAATCACTCACTGAAATTCGCCAACAAAATAAAAAAATTGATTTGAGTAACCTCAATGATTTGGAGAAAACACTACAAATCATGCAGGAAGTAGCAGTCATTTAAGCCGATCTGGCTCTTGGTTAGCTCACACCAGCAGAACCTGCTGAGAAAAAAGTTGAGAATTGTTCTTGCTTACTAGGACTACTTAATGATAATACTTATAAGTAGTCAACTCTATTGAAAAATATTTCTGTTAAGGAAAAATCGAGGGTAAAAAATTGAAAACTTTCTCATTAAAGCAAGTTTCAGCCGGAGCTTTAGCTTTCATGCTCACTTGGGGAATTGGTCTGAGTGTAAATGCACAGACAAAAACTATCACTATCTATTCAGGTAGAGGAGAAAAACTGATTTCGCCCTTACTCGAACAAGCCGAAAAAGACCTGGGTATGAATATCCAAGTGCGTTATGGTGATACTGCGGAGTTGGCTATTGCTCTAGTGGAAGAGGGTAAAAATACCCGTGCTGACTTATTTTTTGCTCAAGATGCAGGTGCTTTAGGCGCGTTAGAAAGACGCAAGCTAACTACAACCATTTCGCCTGACCTACTCAACCAAGTAGATCCGCGCTTTCGTTCTCCCCGGGGAAATTGGATGGGTATTTCTGGACGGGCGCGGGTATTAAACTATAATACGAATCGCGTCCGACAAAGTGAACTACCAAAGTCTATCTGGGAGTTAACCAGACCACAATGGCGCGGTAAGGTAGGATGGGCTCCAACTAACGGTTCATTCCAATCATTTGTTACCGCCATGCGCACCCTGGAAGGAGAAACCAGAACTCTGGAATGGCTACGAGCTATGAGAGCTAATGGCACAAAAGTTTACCGCAACAATACTACAATTGTCGAAGCCATAGGACGCGGAGAAGCTGATATCGGTCTCACGAATCATTACTACTTAGCTAACTTCAAAAAAACTAATCCTAATTTCCCTGTGGCGACTCACTACACTAATAAAGACCCAGGATCGATGATTAACATCGCAGGTGTCGCAATTATGGGATCCACCAAGCAAAAATCAGACGTAGAAAGATTTATTGGCTACCTACTCAAACCAAGTTCACAAACATACTTTGCTACACAAACAAATGAATATCCTTTAGTCAAAGGAGTAGCAGGGCCAGCAAATCAAGTACCATTAAGTCAGATTCAGGGGCCAAATATTAACCTCACTAATTTACAAGATTTAGAAGGAACCTTAGAATTGCTACAAGAGGCAGGAGTTTTGTAAAAATTGAAATCATCGGTTCGCCCTCCATTATTTCTCATATTAGCGGCGGGGGTGGTAGCTGTGGCTATTACCCTACCGTTAGTATATTTAGTGATTCGCGCAGTTGGTATTGGTGGGGATGAGTTTTGGGCATTAATCACTCGTCCCCGTAATATTGATGTATTCTTACAGAGTGCTGCTATGGCGGCAACAGTGACTGTATTTTCTGCAGTGATTGCCGTCCCATTAGCTTTTTTAACAGTGCGGACAGATTTACCAGGACGGAAATTTTGGGTAGTGGCCACCACATTACCCTTAGCAGTTCCTAGCTATGTGGGCAGTTTTGCTTTGATTGCCACCTTAGCACCCAGAGGCAGTTTTTTACAAATATTACTAGAACCTTTGGGAGTAGAAGAGTTACCTTCTATTTATGGTTTTCCCGGTGCGGTTTTAGCAATTACTTTGTTTACTTACCCTTACTTACTCCTGAGTGTACGTTCAGGACTACAAGGTATAGACCCTTCTATAGAAGAAGCCGGGCGCAGTCTGGGTTATGGTAGTCACGAAACCTTTTTTAAGGTGGTTCTACCTCAACTGAAACCATCAATAATTGCCGGGGGGTTATTAGTAGCTTTGTATGCGCTGCGAGATTTCGGTACACCCTCTTTAATGCAGTTTGACTCCTTTACAAGGGTAATTTTCATGCAATACAAAGCTAGCTTTAACCGCAACACAGCCGCAGTGTTATCTTTAATGTTGGTAACACTGGTACTGTTGATTTTATGGCTAGAGTATCGCATGCGATCGCGCGCTGCATATTACACTCGCGGATCCGCCTCCCTGCGTCCCCCCAAAATTGTCAAATTAGGAATTTGGAAATGGCCAGCTCTGGGCTTTTGCCTACTGATCACTAGCTTCGGTGTAGTGTTACCAGTAGGTATCACCTTATTTTGGCTAATTCGCGGGATCAACAGCGGTTACAACTTCCCCAACTTGTTACCCAGTATCCTCAACTCAGTTTCAGCAGCTGGATTAGGTGCGATCGCTGCTACAATATTTGCCTTACCTGTAGCCATCCTATCAGTCAGATTCCCCACCAAAATCAGCGCCATCATTGAACGCTGCTCATACATCAGTTTTGGCATACCAGGAATTGTCATCGCTTTATCATTAGTCTTTTTTGGGGCTAACTACTTACCCTGGCTATATCAAACATTACCAATGCTGGTATTTGCCTATTTAGTCTTATTTCTGCCCCAATCAATGGGAGGAATACGCACTAGTCTTTTACAAATAAATCCCCAGCTAGAAGAATCAGCACGCAGCCTAGGTAGAACTCCTTGGGAAACCCTAAAAGAAATCACCCTTCCCCTAGTCAAACCAGGTTTAATCAGTGGTGCAGTACTAGTATTTCTCACAGCCATCAAAGAATTACCCGCCACAATGTTACTAGCACCCATAGGCTTTAACACCCTAGCCACAGAAATTTGGCAAGCCACAGAAAACGTAGCTTTTGCCGATGCGGCCGCCGCCTCCCTCACCATGCTGCTAGTTTCCATGGGTTCAACCTTATTAGTACTATCTCAAGAAAACGTTAAAGAAGACAAAGTAATACCTAACCCCAAAACACAACCCAAATTTTAATTTCCTCATCGCTTTATTTCTTATCTACCATGCAACAAGCAATTGTCCAATTAGAAAATATCACCAAGCAGTTTTCCCCAAATGTCCCTCCCGCCGTCAATAACGTCTCCTTAACCCTCCAACAAGGAGATATATTAGGATTACTCGGCCCCTCTGGTTGCGGTAAAACTACCCTGTTGCGCATGATTGCCGGCTTTGAGAAGCTGCAATCGGGAACAATTAAAATTGGCGGTAAAATAGTTGGTAACGGTTCTGTTTCTGTTCCCCCCGAACACCGCGACATCGGTATTGTCTTTCAAGACTACGCACTGTTTCCCCACTTAACCGTCGCCGAAAATGTCGCCTTTGGCTTAAAACATTCCACACCACAGCAAATACAAAAACGTATCAGCCAAGTCATTGAACTAGTCAACCTGCAAGGCTTAGAAAAACGTTACCCTTACGAACTCTCAGGCGGACAGCAGCAACGAGTCGCCCTCGCCCGCGCCTTAGCACCCCAACCTCAACTCATGCTGTTAGATGAACCCTTAAGCAACCTAGATATACAAGTGCGGTTGCGCTTGCGCGAAGAAATCCGAGACATCCTCAAAGCCGCAGGTACTTCAGCCATATTTGTTACCCATGACCAAGAAGAAGCGCTAGCAATTTCCGATTTAGTCGGTGTCATGAGACAAGGAAACTTAGAACAAATAGGCACACCAGAAGAAATTTACACTCATCCTGCATCCAGGTTTGTCGCTGAATTTGTCACCCAGGCTAACTTCCTTCCCGCCCGCCGTCAAGGTAATATTTGGGAAACCGAAGTAGGTAATTTTGAATTACCAGTTAACCTCAGCAACGATACCGGCGAAATCATGATCCGTCAGGAAGGCTTAAGATTAGAACCAGCCACTGATTCGGCTGTATTTATTCACAGCCGCAGATTTTTAGGCCGAGAGTATCTCTATTGTTTAAAAACCGCCTCCGGGAAAGAAATTCATGCTCGCACCATCGCTGATATTCCCCTACCCATCGGCGCACGGGTGCAATTATCTGTCCCAAATGATACTGTTCAGGTGTTCACACCATAGATTTTCAACCCTTACAGGTTTATAGTTAGGGTTACTGCCCTACTTTTATCTAATTAGTTCTTTAAGATTTGATTTCAAACCTTGACATTCAGACCGCCTTACCTGAACTTTCTAGAAACAGAACTACAACTACCTCAAACAAATAAAACTCAACATTTAGTCATTGATTTATTTGCCGGTTGTGGTGGGTTAGCCCTGGGCTTTGAAGCTACAGGTTTTCCAACAATTGGTTACGAAATTTTAGCAGATGCCTGCGCGACATATCAACATAATCTGCCGAGTGTCTGTCATCAGCTTAATTTAACACCATTATCTGATTTAATTGAGGGAGCTACAGTTATAATTGGCGGTCCCCCTTGTCAACCCTTTAGCGTCAGTGGTCATCAATTAGGCTTAAAAGATAGTCGTGATGGCTTCCCAACTTTTCTTGCTGCTGTTGAGCGTTATCGTCCTCAACTAGCTTTGTTTGAAAATGTCAGGGGAATGCTATTTCGTAATCAGAAATATTTTGCAGAAATTGTTTTAGCCTTAAAAAAACTTGATTACATAGTTGAATGGGAAATTTTAAACGCCGCCCACTATGGTGTACCTCAAAAACGAGAGAGACTGTTTTGTGTAGCACATAAAGGCGGGTGGGAGTGGCCGGAAAAAACACATTTATATTCACCTTACACTGCTGGGGAAGCCTTGGGAGAATTAGCATATTTAGCACCACCTAATTCTAAATTTCTGACTCCTAGCATGGATGAATATATTAAAAAGTATGAGATAGCTTCTAAATGCATCAACCCTAGGGATATTCATTTGGATTCCCCTGTCAGAACAGTCACTTGTAGAAATTTATCCAGTCCAACCGGTGATATGTTACGCATCCGTTTACCAGATGGACGCAGAAGAAGGCTGACAGTTCGTGAAGGCGCGCGTCTACAAAGTTTCCCTGATTGGTTTCAATTTCAAGGTTCCCAAAACAATCAGTTTAACCAGATTGGTAATGCTGTACCTCCTTTATTAGCAAAGGCTTTAGCGAATTCTGTACAAACTTATTTGCACAGGAATCAATACTCTTCATCTGCAAAGATTCATCAACCAAGTCAATATATACAGCTATCTCTAGAACTTGGAATAGATGCTGTTAATAAACCAGCGAGAAATAACCGCAAGTGAAGTAAAAGAGGAGTGTTGAAAAATGTCCAATAACTTAAATTCGCCTAATTCTATCTTAGCAGTGCAAAAAATAGAAGAAGCTAAAGCTGTTCTCAGGGATCTCGATTTACCCACAGCGCAACAAAATGAGCGTTCTGCACTAACCTTACTGGCTTTGCTCGACCTAAAAGTGAATATATCTTGGAGTAATGCAACAAATCCTTTACTCGGAATTACTCCGATCATGGAATTTATAGCTGACAATTATGGTAAAATATATGCACCTAATACCCGTGAAACAGTTCGTCGTCAAACGATTCACCAATTTAAGGAAGCTGGCTTTGTCATGATAAACCCTGATGAACCGTCAAGAGCAACAAATAGCCCAAAGACAGTTTATCAAATTGAGCCCAGTGCATTAGAATTATTTCGTAAATATCAAACAAATGATTGGAGTAAAAATCTAAAAAATTATCTTAACACAGTAGAAACACTGAAGACTCGATATGCTCAGGAACGTCATATGCAAAGAATTCCTGTGAGAGTTAAAGAAAAAATTATTTATTTATCACCAGGAGGTCAAAACATTCTTATTGAAAAAATTATTAATAATTTTTGTGCTTTGTTCACCCCAGGAGGAGAGTTACTTTACATAGGTGATACTGGTGATAAATGGGGACATTTTGATAGTGAATCTCTAAAATCTTTAGATATCATAGTTGAAGCACACGGGAAGATGCCTGATGTTGTCGTTCACTTTACAGAAAAGAATTGGTTGATACTAATTGAAGCTACTACTAGTCATGGACCCATCAATCCTAAACGCCGCAATGAACTAAAAGCTATATTTGCAAATTCAGCAGCAGGGCTTGTATTTGTTACTGCTTTTGAGTGTCGCAGTGACATGGCAAAATATATTAAGGAAATTGCTTGGGAAACAGAAGTTTGGGTCGCAGAAGACCCAACTCACATAATTCACTTCAACGGCGAGCGATTTTTAGGGCCATATTGAATAAATAAACTATATCCCAGGCACAACTGCCAGAATCTTCACAGCTTCATTTATTAAATTCTAAAACCTTGCTTTTACCAGGATTCATTAACCCATAAGGATCAACCATTTCCTTAAACTTTAACTGCTCAGGGTCAATCACCTTTCTCCCCCCATCTTCAATAATATATGTGTGGGGATTAGCAATAGATACCCCCTTGGCTTCGTGATAGCGAATAATTTCATTTAGGCGTTCTTCTGTGGTGTAACGCACCAGCTGTAAAGCACCTGGAATGACCCTCCCATTCACTCGGAAAAATTCTAAATGCATCATCACTTCATCACCAAAGTAATGATACATATGCTCTACCAGTTCCAAATTAGGATCTGGCGGAAACATACTTTGTAAGTAGGTAATTGAATGATCTATACTCCGGGCGTGAAGGGTGGTGTGATTCCAAGTAAATTCCCCCAAGTTCAGACTTTTTTCTGCAACTGGTTTTTTATAGGTAATCTGTCCACCATATTGCTGCACTAAACCGGGTAATAATTCTAAACTTGGTTCCGCCAACATTAACAAGACTGAGTGACTACCTTGGGAAATATACTCTTGTAGTGAGTGAAAGTATTCGGGAATGGGCGCTGCAAACACCGCAATTAATTTTTTAATCATCCCATCCGCATTACCCAAGGCTTGCCCAAACCTCCCAGCTGCCATAAAATCGTTAAAAGTAACAATCACTTCCGCCCAAGGGTAAGCAGGCCCTAAGGGAATTTCCGCCTCAGTAATAATGCCATTGATACCCCAGACATGAGTTACTTTACTGACATCATCACCTCGTAATTCCATGACACGGGGCTGGTCTTCTAAGGTTACCACTCGCAGAGCTAAAATATTACCGCGATCGCCTAACAACCCATATTGTATTGACCCAATCCCCCCACTTCCACCAGCAATAAACCCAGCAATAGTCGCTGTGCGGTATGTCGAGGGTGCCATCCGGATTTCCCAGCCTATTTCCCTAGCTTTTTTATCTATAGCCGCCAACTTTACCCCAGCTTCTACCCGTGCTACCCCCGGTTTTACCCAAGGTATCCCCTGCATCTGCGACATATCTAAAATTACGCCCCCATGTAAAGGCACACATTGCCCATAATTACCAGTTCCCGCACCTCTCACAGTTATAGGTATTTGGTATTCTACACAAGCCTGGGCAACTTTTATTACCTCTTTTTCATTGCTGGGACGGACAACCATATCCCCAACTTTTCCTTGCAGCTTTGGTATTAGAACTGGGCTAAAGGTGTGATAATCCTGAGATAATTTGGCCACGTGGCTAGGTTCGGTAATAATTTCTAGACCTGAGAGAGAGTTAACCAGAGTATCTAATATTTTTGTCATAGTTTATATATCCTTTTGCCTTGTCGTATTTTTGACACACTTAACCCCCAATGCTATATTAACCCTGCGTCCCTTTGTCTTTTAACCTACTTATTTTACGCATCACCACTGATAAACTCACAGCAACTCAGGGGATGAATTGCTGTTCATATCTACCAAACACAGAATTGACTCTTGTGGCAGATGGTTGATATGCCAAGAATGGGTTACCATGCCGACCAGAACCGGCTAACCGTCCGCGCTAGCATCTCCACAAAAAAAGGTAAATTATACTTATAGATTTGTAATAATTATAACTCAAAAATAGAAACATTGAAAAAAAAGTTCAACACTTTTGAAATCACTCTGCATAATCTGAGTAAATTTCCTTAAAATCTATCAAGTGAGAGCGCGAGGCTACTAAGATTGGACGACAACTATCAAACTTACCTAAACCGAGTAGCAAGAATGACGCTACCAGAAGCTTACAGATCCCAAATTCAGCATATTCAGGAATCTGGTAAGTTTCATTTACATTCTGGACTCAGACAACCTACACCTTTTCCTGGGTATTCACTCATTACCCCACCGGGTGACGAAGATGCGAAAAACTCTACCTTCTATACAAAATTACAATCTTACCAGCAGGAACTTTTACAGCTACCTGTCAATAGTGATTTGATTGTCCCCGTACCCCCTACTAGCTTTCATTTGACTTTAGCTGACTTGATTTGGGACAGTGCTTATCTTCATACCTGCGAAAAAAACCCGGAATTTGAACAAGAGTTACGTTCCTGTTGTGCTGAAATCTTGCAGCAATATCAACAATCCATCACAAACCGAACCCCTCCGATTCAATGGCAAATGCTCGGGCTGATAGTCATGCCGAGAGCCATAGGTGTTTGTTTAGTCCCTCAAGACCAACGTTGTTATGAGCAGATTATTCAATTTCGCCGCCAAATCTATCAAAATCCCAACTTAATGGCTTTGGGTGTTGAACAGCATTATCACCTGACAGCCCACATTACATTGGGCTATTTTGGCGACATTTCCTCAGATTTAGACCGTACAAATTTCACCACTATGCTGTCTGAATTGAATCAGCAATGGCTGGAAAGTTCTCCAGAATTTTTCATCCACTCTGTGGAACTACGAAAATTCGATGACATGACCCACTATTATCGTCAACCAGACTGGCCGAGCTTAAATTTTTAGATTTAACCAAGACCTGGACGGCTAAAAGCCGTCCGTTGGTCTTCCCCATTCCCCGCCTCAACCAATCAATTCATCAATCAAACCACACCAGACATCCTCTGAGACTTCCCTTGAGCTCAATTGCAGATAATTGGGCTGAACATTACTTCAAGCCTAATTTCACACCCTATCTGAAATCTTGCTGGTTCAGCTTGTATTTAATTATGTTCATACTCAATTGAGATAGCTAAAGCCCATTTATACTTACGACTTGAGTTGTTTAAATTACAGTCTTACTAATTGATTGTTCCCAAAGTAAGTACGTAAAATATCCAGACCAGGAATGTAAAATTAATGGCTCTCAACTGCTTTCTGACGCTATCTTTATTAGACTATAAAGGGGATATCAAGTGATCAGAATTTTATTGGATGCTGATTTAATACTAGAAGCTTTGATGAATCGCCAAGAATTTACAGAAGATATTAGACAATTATTAGACCAAGTAAATCCAGCTATTCAGATGTACCTGACAAATCTCGGCGCGCAAAAAATTTCTGCCTATGCCAGATGCTTAAACGGTAGTAATATTGCTGAGATGATATTATATTGGTTACAGGAAAAAATTGCACTCTCTCAGGTTAACCCCCACATTCTCCAAAAGGCACGTTCATTACCCCTGAGGGATTTTGAATCTGCTGTAGAGTTATGCTGTGCTAAGTATTGGCAATTAGATGCAATTGTCACTCATAAACAAGAAGATTTTATATTGTCTACAAATAACTTGTGGGTTTGGTCAATAGCAGACTTGCGCTTACGTGCAAACCTAGAAAATCAGCTACAAGCCACTAGATTTAACATCTCCCATCCTTGAGAGAGAGTCGATTCTCAACAGTTGTAATCTTCCTCAGTAAACCCGGCTTTAAGTGGTATCGTTCTCTATAACTTGTTGTCATATCTTGTTTATATAGCATTTCCCATGCTCGTGAGGTACAATTTTTTTTAGTTTGAGGGAACACACCGAACACGGTATGGCTAACGCCACGCTATCGCTATCGACTTCGCTCACCGACCCCACAAAAAACAATCAAATCCATTCCCCTCCCCTTACAAGGGGATGGCTAGGGAGGGGTAAAACAATAGTTGATACACTAATCATGACTTGACAAACATCCTCTCGCGTTTCCCCGGCTACCTCAAAGCTCAGGTCTGTCACCCTGCCGTATTATATTGATAGTTAACTTACCTCCCCCGTGGGAAAATCAAACCCGATTCCCATAGGACGTTTACAAATGCTAAACTACTTCCATAGCGGTAAAGCTCATATATAAAAGGCGAAGTAGGTAAGCGTGGACAACTCCTGTAAGCCAGGCTTTGCCACTGCCTTTCAAAGACATCTAGAAACCCGGTGGCAAAAATCCTAAATCCTATACAAATGTGGGAGTCTTAGCACCAGTTTCCTTAAATGTCGCATCAAACGCTGTCCGGCGGTCGGTGTACCCTTTTAGATGCGGTAAGTTCTACCATGTCAGCCTCTGGAGTGGACGTGTAACTAATTGTAACTTATTTGCTTAAAACAAGCAAATCTCATTAACTCACGCTACACTAAAAGTAGTTGATTTAATGAGGTTTTGATGCAACATATCACTCCCAAGGAAGCAGCTAAAATCCTTGGTGTCCATGTCTCCAGTCTCAGGAGATGGGAAAACGAAGGTAAGCTTAAAGCAATCCGTACACCAGGCGGTCAAAGGCGGTTCATCCTCGAAGAAGTCGAAAAAATCGGCG
>NZ_JAQMUH010000093.1:0-21426 GCF_028331025.1 Anabaenopsis arnoldii
GCCCACTTGATATATAATCCTACGATATCAAGTATTGAATTAAGACTATTGCCAACGCGAAAACCAAGCAATGATAGCGGTAGTCTTTCTTGTAAATCTTAAGAGAAATATCGCGTCTGGCTAAGGCGTGCAAGTCTACTGAGGGATAACCGCTCCCATGCTCCTGTTGAAGTAGAAAGTAAAGTCTAGCTTTGTCTAGGTTTTATATAGCAGTGCAGAACTTGATAACTCAAAACAGATAAGCATAACCGGGGAAATAAAAACTACCATGCGGATTCTATTTGTTGCAGCAGAAGCAGCTCCCGTGGCCAAAGTGGGAGGAATGGGGGATGTGGTGGGTGCATTACCCAAAATATTGAGACAAATGGGGCATGATGTCCGCATATTCTTGCCTTATTATGGCTTCCTCCCAGACAAAATGCAGATTCCTGAAACACCAATTTGGAAGGGATATGCCATGTTCCAGGACTTTGAAGTTTACGAAAGTGTTTTACCTGGTACTGACGTTCCCTTGTACTTATTCGGACATCCTGTATTTTTACCCCGCCGGATTTATAGTGGTGATGATGAGGACTGGCGGTTTACTTTTTTTGCCAATGGCGCAGCTGAATTTTGCTGGAACTACTGGAAACCACAAATTATCCACTGTCACGATTGGCACACCGGCATGATTCCGGTGTGGATGCACCAAGACCCGGATATCAGCACTGTGTTTACTATTCACAACCTCGCCTATCAAGGGCCGTGGAGATGGTATTTAGAAAAAATTACTTGGTGTCCTTGGTATATGCAGGGACATAATACCATGGCAGCAGCGGTACAGTACGCTGACCGGGTAAATACAGTTTCTCCCACTTATGCTGAACAAATCAAAACTCCTGCTTACGGCGAAACCCTAGAAGGTTTGCTATCTTTTATCAGTGGTAAATTATCCGGGATTATCAATGGTATAGACCTTGAGCTTTACGATCCCGCCACGGATAAAGCCATCAGCGAAAACTTTACTATCGATACCCTGGATAAACGCAAGGCTAACAAAATTGCTCTCCAAGAAGAAGTAGGTTTAGAAGTTAACAGCAAAGCCTTTTTAATTGGCATGGTAACACGGTTAGTAGAGCAAAAAGGTATTGATCTGGTCTTGCAAATCCTAGACCGTTTCATGGCTTATACTGATGCCCAATTCGTGCTGTTGGGAACAGGCGATCGCTACTACGAAACCCAAATGTGGCAGTTAGCATCCCGCTATCCTGGAAGGATGGCAACTTATCTGCTATATAATGATTCCCTGTCTCGTCGGATTTATGCTGGTGCTGATACTTTCTTAATGCCTAGCCGATTTGAACCCTGCGGTATCAGTCAAATGATGTCTTTGCGTTATGGTTGTCCCCCTATTGTGCGCCGTACAGGTGGACTAGTGGACACCGTATTGCACCATGACCCCATGAACGCCGCCGGTACTGGTTATTGTTTTGACCGCTATGAACCATTAGATCTGTTCACCTGTATGATCCGAGCTTGGGAAGGCTTCCGTTTCCAACCTCAATGGCAGGAATTGCAAAAACGTGGTATGAGCCAGAACTTCAGTTGGCATGAATCCGCCAAGCAGTATGTAAAGTTATATAAATCAATTTTCGGCTTACCAGAGGAAGAGGAATAGCCATTAGTGGAGTCATACTAAATCCTGATTCCATCATCAAATAATTTTCTTAACTCATGACCCAGACCCTCGGAATTAACCTGATGGTCCTGATCATGAGTTTTTTTAGTTATCTACTATAGTAGCTCAGGGCAATAAAAACATAGATTATACCACAAAATAGTACTGTTAGTTACTTAGGCAATTTTCAAACTGTGGAAGTATAGAGCAATGGCGGGCAAATTCACACTGATATTTGTTGTATTCAGTCCCTACCCTCAAGCTATCCATTACCCGGATTTTTCTCAAGATTTCTCACAGCGATGGCTCACCACTACCCTAACCCTTAATCCTCAGTTGTTCATGCTCAATAAAATGAGGTTGTTATCGATCACAATCAGTTAGGTTTTGTCAACAGTATTGTAATTTTCAAATTCTCGAAATCCTTTCGAGAACCTCAAGAAATATGTGGGTAACGCATTAGACCTTCAGGGCAGGGTTTAATCCTTTTGACTCCCCAGAATCGCAATTCTGAAGGTAATTGAAATTACAGAAAAATTAAATCCCCCGCTGCAAAAATTCTGGACAAATTCTCAATTGATTGCACAAAGGAGCAATTATGGACTACATGGCTTATTCACATATGTTTATGGCCAACGAAGAAGCAAATGAGGATCATGTTCCTAACTTTCAGTTTGAGTGGAAAAAACTCTTCATGCCTTCTGGAGTGGTTACAGCTAGAGAATATAATTTCTCCGAGAAGCAATTATACGGGCTAAATTTTCTTAAATCTTCTGCTTGGTTATTTTTAGCTGGGCTTAGTATATTTTTTGGTACAGTCAGCCACGCTCACACATCTGCAAGATCATACGTCAGTACTAACGGCAGTTGTCTGAGTGTCCGTGAACAGCCTAGCGTCAACTCTCGAATTGTAGACTGTCTTCCCAATGGTACGGAAATCAGGGATGGGCAAATTATCAATGGTTTTTCTAAGCTGTCTCGCAATAGATTTGTTTCTGCGAGATGGATTAGCAGAACACCAAATTATCGTCGTCGTAACACTCATATTACTAGTCGTGGTGTTGGTAGCTCAGTTAGTCTGAGGTTTGGATCTCGTAGTTCATCTGTGAGAGAAGTTCAACGAGCTTTAGGTGTGCAACCAACGGGATATTATGGACCTGTCACTACTCGCGCAGTCCGACAATTTCAGTCTCGCAATAACTTACCTGTTGACGGTATTGTTGGTCCCCAAACTCGTAGGGTTTTATTTGGGAATACTTACAGAAGTTCTCAGGGGAGAGGAGTTAATCTGAGATTAGGATCTCGAGGCGCATCTGTCAGAGAAGTTCAAAGAGCTTTAGGTGTGCAACCAACGGGATATTATGGACCTGTCACTACTCGCGCAGTCCGACAATTTCAGTCTCGCAATAACTTACCTGTTGACGGTATTGTTGGTCCCCAAACTCGTAGGGTTTTATTGGGGCGTTAATTCAAAATAATTTTGCACAATTTCTAAGATGCGTTCGGCTGCGTGACCGTCTCCATAAGGATTGATGGCGTTGGCCATTGCGTCATAGACCTTGGGGTTACTTAGTAAGTCTGCGGCTGCTTGAACAATTTTCTGCGCTGTGGTTCCTACAAGTTTGGCTGTACCAGCAGTTACAGCCTCTGGCCTTTCTGTAGTCTCTCGCAGAACCAATACTGGTTTTCCCAGGCTTGGGGCTTCTTCTTGCAAACCACCAGAGTCAGTTAATAAGAAATGCGATCGCCCAATTGCCCCCACTAGTTCGGCATAATCTAAAGGTTCAATTAAAAAGATGCGGGGATGATTCCCTAATAGTGCTTGTAATGGTTCTCGCACTGTGGGGTTACGGTGCAATGGTAACACCAAGGCTGTATCAGGAAACTTATCTAATATCTGTAAAAATGCTTGGGCGATCGCTTGTAATGGTTCTCCCCAGTTTTCCCGCCGATGAACTGTTGCTAGCAAGGTACGATATGAATTCCAATTTAAACCCGGTACATTACAGGCGGGTTTAGTTGCAGCTACATTTAATAGTGCATCAATAACAGTGTTACCTGTGATGTGAATTGTTCCCAAAACGCCAGAACGTTGCAAGTTCTCCGCCGCCCAGGGAGTAGGCGCAAAATGTAACTGGGTGAGTTGAGAAATCAGCCGCCGATTCCCTTCTTCTGGATATGGATTCCATAACTCGTCAGTTCTTAACCCAGCTTCTACATGAGCAACGGGGATTTTTTGGTAAAATGCTGCCAAAGCAGCGGCAAAAGCTGTCGTAGTGTCTCCCTGAACTATGACTAATTCCGGCTGACTTTTGTGAAATAATTTTTCTAATCCCTGTAAGCTGCGACAAGTAATATCATTTAAGGTTTGCTGGGGCTGCATAATTTCTAAATCATCATCAGCCTTTAGGTTGAATAACTGCATCACTTGCTCTACCATCTCGCGATGCTGTCCAGTTAAAATTAACTGTAAGTCAAATTTTGGCGAATTTTGAAATACTTGAATGACAGGAGCCAGTTTAATCGCTTCCGGACGTGTACCTAAAATAATGCCAACTTTCTTTTTAATAGTCATTTTTGCAGAATATATCATTACCTGATCACTACAAACTATAGCAATCCTATATTCAAGATCGAGAAATTAAACATGAAAAAACCCGGCTTAACCGGGCAGATGCTCTGTTTGTCGAATTGATCAGAACGAACTATACCTCAATTTCACACGTTAAAGGACAAGCAGCGTATACAGAAGAGGTCTGTATTTGCTCTCCTTCTCCATGTAACCAGCTCAACCACTTGACTTGATTGGGGTGTACACCTTTAACAGTCAACACGCCAGCAGCGATCATTACTCCCAGGACGTTCAACATAATTAAACCGCCTGATACCAGCAAAACCGCACTAACAGGCATTACAGATTGCAAGACAATTGACAATAAGCATCCGACCGTAGCCATTAAAAAGACTAATGGAAAACCGACAACCAACAAGCATACTGCCAATGTGAACGTCCAAATCAAAAAACTTTTGATCATCAAGGAGTAGGTCTTTCCTAGATTAGAGCCTTTAGCCGAAACCATGACTTTTCCTCCCAAAAATATACAGCAAGGTTTTCATTTCAGTCATATATCGTTTTTAACGACTTAACTGAATTGTTCAATTGAAGTTTAAGTATATAGAATGCTTTTCATAAGATGAGCATTTATTTACTAAACTTTACACTTCATTTTTGATAAAGATGAGTGTAAGCTCAATTTCCCTCGTGATTTGCCACCTAGTTTCTGGCCTCTATCTTCGGGAATACTTCAGAATATGACTTGGCTATGCCAGTTTTTTCCCAGTTTTAAATTCAGTCTTACTTAACATTTCTTATCAAGGTTACTACTAATTCTCATAATTCTCATAAAAGACTGAAAAGCTCCTCAGTGTTGCCGGCTGCAAACGCAACCGGCAAATCTAACGTAGATTTAGCTAAATATTATTGAGTATTGAAAATAACTAAAAAATCGATAAATTATACGGTATTTTGTGCAGCAACTATATATGAGCCAAAAAATCAGAAAAATATATAAAAATATATAAAATGACAGGGGGTTATTGCTTTTGATCAAGTCACATGGTTTCTGTGGGGATAAGTTTAGGTAGAATACAGGGTAAAAACAATCTTCTCAGTTTTGTTCTCCCTCAACCCTGTAACTAAATTGATCACTGATAAACTATCAAAACCGCAATTGTTTAAAGGTATTGCCCTTTTTACACCAGGAGGGGATTTAATTTACTGCATCGACCCTAACAAGCAGGGGCGATGGCATTTACATTTATGTGCGGCTTTGCAGGAAATCTTGGACTTACCAGAACCGCCACATTTTTTAGTGCCTTGCTATACTGCAACTATTGACCAGTGGTTAGATCCACATACTCACCAAGTCAGAACATTTGCTGAAGCCTATCCATCTGTTATGCGACATCAGGCTCTACTGAATGCCATTTTTGGCACGGATTTAGTTTGGCAAACAGCACCTTGGCAAGAGGGATTGTGCGATCATATGGTCTTAGCAACTTATCGCTCCACCTTTCCCCAACTTTGGCAAGACCATGATTTAATAGTCAATTTGGACTCCTCCCAAGCTCAAGTACAGTCTGATATACCTATGAACCTTACACAAAGCTTACAGTTACAAGCAGAATGTTATGTTTTGCGGCTGTTTGTGGCTGGACATAGTTTGAACACACAACGCATTCTTCAGAATCTGCACGGACTTTTGGAGCGATCGCTGGGGTATCCTTACACCATGAAAGTGATTGATGTTTTAACCAATCCAGAACAGGCGGAAATTGATCAAGTTTCTGCCACACCCACTCTGGTTAAGGTTTGGCCGCAACCAATTCGGCGCATTGTTGGGGATATAGATAATGTAGACAAACTGTTACAGATGTTAGGCGCTACAGATAAACAATATTAACACTAAAAAAACATTTTCACTCATCTAACTAAAAGAGGACATCCCGACCGTCGAAAGAGCCACATCTGGAGTGGAGACAGCAAAGAGTTTATTTGTCAGGGTGGGTTAACAGGTATGGTATAATTGCTTGTTAAGCAGCATATTAGTAAACTCGCCTCCACTGCTAGAATCAAGGATGAATGTGTGTTGACACAGGGGAGTGTGAATATCTGGTGTTTTTCAGGAAGCACCAAGTAGATAACTACGCCACGAGCAGAAAGATAGAAATAATTCCCAGGGATTAAATTGATGCAGCAAACTGTAGATTGGTGTCCAGTTAATCAGGGTCAAGTTGTTTCCGTTCGCGGGAGTATTATTGATATTCTATTTGATCAACAGCTTCCCGATGTTTATACCCAGTTGTTAGCGGGGGAAAATTACAGCGTGGTCATAGAGGTGATGAGTCACATTGACGATCAGACCGTGCGCGGAATTGCTTTGACACCAACATCAGGTTTAGCCCGAGGTTCTTTGGTAACCAATACGGGACATCCCCTACAGGTTCCAGTGGGAAAACGACTGCTGGGGAGAGTGTTCAATGTCTTTGGCCAGACAATTGATCGCAAACCAGAGATATCCGGGGGAGAATGGCGATCGCTTCATCAGTCCCCTGTACCCCTAATTGAGCAGTCAACAAATTCAGAAATTTTGGAAACTGGGATTAAAGCTATTGATATTCTCGCACCTTTAGAACGAGGTGGGAAGGCAGGATTATTTGGCGGTGCAGGTGTGGGTAAAACTGTCTTGATTACTGAGATGATTCACAACATAGTCAGGGAGTATCACGGAATTAGTCTGTTTTGTGGAATTGGTGAACGAAGCAGGGAAGCAGAAGAACTCTATCGAGAGATGCAAGAGGCTGGTGTATTAGAGAATACTGTCATGATTTTTGGTCAGATGAATGAACCCCCCGGGGCGAGATTTCGTGTAGGACAAGCAGCGCTGACCATGGCTGAATATTTCCGCGATGATCTTAAACAAGATGTGTTCTTATTGATTGATAATATTTTTCGGTTTATCCAAGCGGGACAAGAAGTTTCCGGTTTAATGGGGCGCATCCCCTCCCGGGTTGGTTACCAACCCACCCTAGAAACAGAACTAGCTCAATTACAAGAACGCATCGCCAACACCCCCAGCGCCGCCATTACCTCCGTACAAGCTGTATATGTTCCCGCAGATGATTTTACTGACCCCGCAGCAGTTCACACCTTTGGTCATTTATCAGCATCACTTGTGCTGTCTCGTAAACGTGCTAGTGAGGGATTTTATCCAGCAGTTGACCCCTTAAAGTCCAACTCGAAAATGCTGACACCGCCAATAGTGGGAAACCACCACTACCAGATAGCTCAAGCTGTGAGACAAACCTTAGCAAACTACGAAGACCTTAAAGATATTATCGCCATTTTAGGCATAGAAGAACTTTCAGCTAGTGATCGCCAAACAGTCAACCGCGCCAGACGACTAGAAAGATTTTTAACTCAACCTTTCTTCAGTACAGAACAGTTTACAGGGAAACAAGGCAAACTAGTCAGTTTAGAAGCTGCACTTGCAGGATGCGATCGCATTCTCAATGATGAATTTGCTGATCATCCAGAGCGCTCACTTTACATGATTGGTACAGTTGATGAATTAATAAATAATTATTAATTATTTATTTATTAACTTGTTATCTACTCTGGCTTTGTGTACTTAGTTATTTCTTATACTATATAAGAAGTATGAAAATAAAAATCCTCCTCCCTACAAAGATTCTTTTAGAAGAACCAGCCACAAAAATCAACGCCGAAGCTGAAAACGGCGCTTTTGGCATACTACCAAATCATATAGACTTTGTAACTGCCCTAGTCCCCAGTATATTATCCTTTGTAACACCACAAGGACAAGAAAATTTTCTGGCTGTAGATCAAGGAATTTTAGTCAAATGTGGTAACCAAGTCCTGATATCAACTAGACAAGCCATCAGAGGTAATAATTTAGAAACATTACAACAAACAGTAGAAACAGAATTTAAAAAATTGAATGAAAAACAAAAAATGGCGCGTTCCGCCGCAGCTAAATTAGAAATTAGTTTTATGCGTGGTCTTGTAAAAGTAGGAAGTGCAAACAGTGAAGCACCCACATAAATCATTACCAAAAAAACGCCATAAATCAGACAGAGAATTTCAACAGCAGATAAAAAGCAAATTAGCCCGGAAATTGGCAGCGCAAAGACAAAAAGACGAAAGTATATGGTTTAATCTAGGCATGATCGGTCTTGTGGGATGGTCGATCACCATTCCCACATTACTTGGTATTGCCCTAGGCATTTGGATTGATAAAACATCGACTAGCCAATACTCCTGGACATTAATGATGCTATTTATAGGGCTGATACTCGGCTGTCTCAACGCCTGGTTCTGGGTACAACAGCAAAGCACAAATCAATAGAGATAGAAAAAAATTAACTAACATCATGAACAATATTTTATATTTATTCATCGCCTTACCATTGGGATTTACCTTGGGAATTTTCTATTTTGTGAGTTTATGGTTAACAGTAAGACAAATACCCACAACCCAATGGCCATTTCGCTTAATTGTCGGTAGTTTATTTGGTCGCCTCAGTATCACTATACTCGGGTTATATCTGATTATGGATGGAAACTGGCAACGAGTCCTAATTGCCCTATTAGGGTTCTTACTGTCCCGTATCATCTTCATGCATTTTTGGCAACAAAAACAGGAATCTAACTATGGAAATTAGTCCTGATAATCTAATTTTTTGGCAATGGAAATTCATCAAGATTAATGCCACCATTGCATTTACTTGGCTGGTAATGATTCTCTTAGTTGTGGTATCTTGGATGATCACCCGTAACCTAAAAGTGAAACCACCAATTTCACCTTGGCAAAACTGCCTAGAAATAATTATAGATACCATCAACCAGCAAATTAGAGAAGTTAGTCAACAAGAACCAAATCAATATTTGCCTTTTGTCGGTACTTTGTTTCTGTTTATAGCTGTCGCTAATATACTGACTATTGTCCCTGGTTATCAAGTTCCCACAGGTTCCCTCTCTACTACAGCGGCCTTAGCTCTGTCTGTCTTTGTAGCTGTGCCCTTGTTTGGGATTCTCAATCGAGGTTTATTAGGTTATCTCAGAAATTATATTCAGCCTACACCTTTAATGTTGCCTTTCAATATTATTAGCGAATTCTCCCGGACTCTGGCTTTAGCTGTGCGCTTGTTTGGTAATATTATGAGTGGTTCTATGTTAGTGGCTATTTTGCTTTCTCTTGTGCCTTTATTTTTTCCGATTATAATTAGGTTATTGGGGCTGTTAATTGGGATTATTCAAGCATATATTTTCGCAATTTTGGCTATGGTATATATTGCCTCTGCAACTCGGGCTTATAGGGGAAGGTAGGAAGTAAATTGTAATCTATTTGTCCAAAGATATAGCCTTTTTCAGGCTCATGAAGTACACACCTATTCCCTATTCCCTATTCCCTGTTCCCTGTTCCCTGTTCCCTCAAACTAAAAAAAAATGTACCTCACGAGCATGGTAAATGCTATATACACAGATAAACACAGATGAATATTGATAATATTGGTTTGATTGGTATGGTTTCTATTATTATTGCTGGCTTGACTATTGCAATTGGTTCGGTTGGTCCGGCTATTGCTGAAGGTTGGGCAGTGGCCAGGGCTTTGGGCGCAATAGCTCAACAACCAGACCAAGCTAATACTATTACTCGCACTTTATTTGTGGGTTTGGCAATTATTGAGTCTACGGCTATTTATTGTTTTGTGGTATCAATGATTTTGATTTTTGCTAATCCTTTTTGGGATTATTTTACTAGCAAATAATTCAGGGTGAGATTATCTATGCTGATTGATTGGTTTACAGTCATCGCTCAAATTATCAACTTCCTAATTTTAGTTTTTTTGCTGTGGCGGTTTTTGTACAAACCCATAACTAAAACTATGGCAGAACGCCAGCGAAAAATTACCAATCGCTGGGAAGAAGCACAATTAAAACAGGAAGAAGCAGAACAAGAAGCTCAATTATATCGCCGACAGCAACAAGAATTAAATGAACAACGTGCTACTTTAATCAATCAAGCTAGAGCCACAGCCGACGAAGAACGTCAAAAATTAATCCACCAAGCGCGCCAAGAAATTGAATCGATGCAGATAAGATGGCGGGAAGCAATTGAGCGGGATCAAGATGAATTTTTAACAAGTTTGCGCCAACAAGTACAGGAACAAACCTATGCAATTACCCGCCGTGCTTTGCAAGATTTAGCAGATGCAAGTTTAGAACAACAAGTGATCAAGGTATTTTTAAATCGTCTGCAAAAAATAGATAGAACAGAAATTCAAACACTGGTAAACCAATCATCGCCAGAAATTGTTATTTATAGCAGTTTTGATATTTCCCCACCTGAGCGAGCAAAAATTGTTAATACCTTGGAAGCCCAACAAATCAGTCAAGATAAAAATATCAAATTTACCATATCCTCAGATAACATCTGCGGTATAAAACTACAAATATCCAATTATCAAGTTTCCTGGACATTCAACGACTACCTAGAAACCCTCTCAGAAGAATTCTCCGCCATCATCAAACAAAGCACGAATTAAAATTATCCTCCTTTTCGCCACTGTGCCTCCACGTGAGACAAATCTCATGAACAAACAACAGTCCTTACAAACAGTCCTAAATAATACCTTTACAAACCTGAAACAAGTATTAGATAACCACCAACCCCAGATAAAAACTTGTGAAATTGGCATAGTTAAATCCGTATATCAAGGAATTGCCAACGTATCGGGTTTATCCAGCGTCAAAGCCGATGAACTATTACGCTTTTCGGGGGATGTATTAGGAATTGCTTTTAACTTAGATGCTACGGAAATTGGTGTTATATTATTAGGTAATAGTACACACATAGCCGCCGGACAAGAGGTACAACGCACTCACAGAGTTTTAGATGTACCTGTCGGCGAAACAATTCTTGGACGTGTACTAGATGTTACAGGCAAGTCCATGGATAATCAAGGTGAAATTAAGTATACAGAACGTCTTCCTGTGGAAAGACAAGCCGCAGCAATTATGGATCGTGCCCCCGTAACAGTACCTTTACAGACAGGTATAAAAGTGATTGATGCTTTGGTGCCTATTGGTAGGGGACAACGAGAGTTAATTGTAGGCGATCGCCAAATTGGTAAAACTGCGATCGCCACAGACACTATAATCAATCAAAAGCACAAAAATGTCATTTGCATTTACTGCGCCATTGGTAAACGAGCCTCAGCCGTAGCCAAGGTAATAGCCGACCTACGCAACCATAACGCCATGGAATATAGCATTGTCGTAGTAGCATCTGGGGAAGATCCGCCGGGATTACAATATATCACCCCCTACGCCGCCACAACAATTGCTGAGTACTTCATGGAACAAGGCCGGGATGTATTAATTGTCTACGATGATTTAACCCATCACGCCTGGGCGTATCGGGAACTCTCACTGTTATTACGCCGCCCCCCTGGGAGAGAAGCCTATCCTGGTGACATTTTCTACATTCACTCCCGACTATTAGAACGTGCTACCCACCTGCGAGAAGAACTTGGGGGTGGTTCACTCACTGCATTACCAATTGTGGAAACCCAAGCGCAGAACATTTCTGCATATATTCCCACTAACTTAATTTCTATCACCGATGGACAGATTTATTTATCTCCCGACTTGTTTCAAAAAGGTATTTTACCCGCAGTGGATGTAGGTAAGTCAGTTTCCAGAGTCGGTGGAAAAACCCAGTTACCAGCCTATAGCGCTGTAGCTGGAGATTTACGGCTGTCTTACTCACAATTTCAGGAAGTCGAGGTTTTTGCTCGCTTTGGTACACAGTTAGATGAAGAAACCCGCCACACCTTGGAACGGGGGAGACGTGTGCGAGAAATATTCAAGCAGTCCCAGTATCAACCCTTACCTGTAGAAGAACAGATTGCTGTCTTGTTAGCTGTAACTGAGGGTATTTTTGACGACATCCCACTAGATAAAATTGAGGAAGCGGCTAGAGCAGTTCGCCAAAAAGTTACAGAACAATTACCCCAAGTGAGCGATCGCATTCAAGGAGGTGAAAAGCTCAGAGATGAAGATAAAAACGCTTTGTTAAATCTAGTCCAACAGGCCATAGCTTTTTTGCACCCCCACCAGTCCGAGGAATCAGAAAATGCCCACAATTGAATCATTATTAGCTCAAATTGGTACTGTTCAAGATTTACAGTCTGTAGTCAAAACCATGAAAGCCCTCGCCGCTGTCAATATCAGACAATATCAAACAGCTGTAGAATCCTTAGCTGACTATAACCGCACCATCGAGATGGGATTACAAATTGTCCTCAAACAGCGATATTTTTGTCAACAACGGAGTATATTAGCATCTGCAACCACCAGCAAATCATCTCATAATTCTATAGCTGTAATTATATTTGGCTCAGACCAAGGCCTGTGCGGTCAATTTAATGAGCGAATAGTATCTTATGCTGTGCAACAACTCAATGAGTTACAGCCACACAGCATCAAAATTGCCGCTGTGGGAACGCAGTTAATCTACCCCTTAGAAGCATTAGAAAAAAGCATCACAGACCAATTTTCTCTACCTAATTCTCTGAGCCAAATCACTTCTATCGTGCAGGAAATGTTGCTGACCATCGAACAATGGCAAACACAGCAACAACTCCAGCAGATTATTTTGTTTTACAACAAATCTCTTTCTGGTGCATCCTATCGCCCCACGAGTTTACAGCTTTTACCTGTTGACCCCCATTGGTTGCACAATTTAGAAACCAAAGCTTGGCCTACCCCAGTATTACCAAGTTTTACCATCGATGAAAATCAATTATTTTCCGCATTAGTCCGCGAATATTTATTTATATCTTTATACCGTGCCTTTGCTGAATCTTTAGCCAGTGAAAACGCCAGTCGCCTTTCTTCAATGCAAGCTGCACAAAAGAATATCGCCGAACGGTTATCAGACCTTAATGCTGAGTATCGCCGCCAACGTCAAAGTTCTATTACTGCTGAACTCCTCGATATAGTCTCAGGTTTTGAGGCTTTAACTGGATCACAGGGGACTAAACTCTAACTGTGGTAACCATAGGCATAAAATGCCACTGAAAAACCGTGTTTATGTCTGTCCTGAGTGTGGACACACTGAAGACAGAGATTTAAACGCAGCCAAAAATATTGACCGGTGGTTTGAGAATATTTTTATTCCTGAACGGTCAGAAACGGTAAGCTTTACCGGGATTGCTTGCGGAGCGGACAAACCCCTGAGAAGTCATTCTCAGACCGCGATGAAACAAGAAGTTAACGCTAAAACTACCAGTGGGTAGTTTTGGGTAAGTTTAACCGAGCGGTTAAATAGGAAATATGACAACTTACAAAATAACCCTCAAAGTCTGCACCAAAAACGCCCACTTATCTGCTGCTTCTTCAATCATCTTCTGTGTGGGTTTACCCGTCCCATGTCCGGCTTTCGTCTCAATTCTAATTAACACTGGTGCATCACTCGCTTGACTAGCTTGCAAAGTTGCGGCAAATTTGAAACTATGAGCAGGAACAACGCGGTCATCATGGTCTGCTGTAATAATTAAAGTTGCAGGGTAAACCGTCCCTGGTTTGAGGTTATGTAGTGGCGAATAACTATATATTGTTTGAAATTCCTCTGGGTTATCTGGTGAACCATATTCACTAGTCCAAGCCCAGCCAATGGTAAATTTATGAAATCGCAACATATCCATTACCCCCACCGCTGGTAAAGCTGCACCAAACAACTCAGGACGCTGAGTCATACAAGCACCCACCAGTAACCCGCCATTACTAGCACCGGCGATCGCTAATTTCCCAGTTTGTGTATAACTGTTATCAATCAACCACTCCGCCGCCGCAATAAAATCATCAAAGGTATTTTGCTTTTTCGCCCTCATTCCCGCCTGGTGCCATTCTTCGCCATACTCACCACCACCGCGTATATTTGGCAGAGCATAAACACCACCCATCTCCATCCATACCAATATGCTCACAGAAAAATCAGGAGTCATTGAGACATTAAAACCGCCGTAAGCGTAGAGATAAGTGGGATTATTACCATCTAATTTAATGTCTTTTTTATGAGTAATAAACATTGGTACTTTAGTACCATCCTTACTACTGTAGAATACTTGTTTAGTTTCATAATCCTCTGGATGAAAATCCATTTGTGGCTGACGGAAAACCTCACTTTTACCCGTCGCCATGTTGTAGCGATAAATCGTTTCTGGTACAGTGAAGCTGGTAAAACTATAAAAAGTTTCAGTATCATTGCGCTTGCCACTAAAACCACCTGCTGAACCAACTCCAGGTAATTCTACCTCACGCACTAATGTGCCATTCAGATCAAAAATTTTAATTTGAGTACGTGCATCTTGGAGGTAGTGAACAACAAATTGATTATTGATAATTTTCGCACTTTCCAAAGTTGCGGCAGATTCAGGGATAATTTCTTGCCAACTTTCTTGAGCAGGGTTTTCGGTATCAATAGCAATTAATCTGCCCCGTGGAGCCTTGAAATCTGTACGAAAATAAAAGACGCTCTCATCATTTTCAATAAAACTATAATTAGCTTCAAACTGGTTAATTAGTTCTACAACTTCGGCATGGGTGTTATTTAAATCCTTGTAGAAAACTAAATTTCTCACATCAGTTCCCAGCCAAACATAAATAATTAAATAATTGCCATCTTCAGTTACTTCAGCACTAAAACCCCATTCCTTTTGGTCGTCACGATGGTAAATTAACACATCTTCAGATTGGGTAGTACCTAGTTGATGATAATAAAGCTTTTCATAATAATTCACATCTTCTAATTTAGTTTTTGCATTTGGTTCATCGTAACAACAGTAGAAAAAACCTTGGTTATCCTTTGTCCAGGAAGCACCAGAAAATTTAATCCACTTCAGATGATCTGGGAGGGTTTCGCCTGTTTCCACATCACAAACTTTCCACTCTTGCCAATCTGAACCAGATATAGATATACCATAAGCTACAAGTTGACCATTCTCACTAATGGCTAATCTTGAAAGGGCAATAGTACCATCGCTTGAGAGTTTGTTAGGGTCCAGTAAAACTCTAGGTTCACCATCAAGGCTTTTTAGGGTGTAGAGGACGCTTTGATTTTGCAGTCCATCGTTTCTGACATAAAAGTAGTTATTACCTTTTTTACATGGTGTACCATACTTTTCATAATCCCAAAGTTTAGTCAGGCGTTGTTTAATTTTCTCCCTAGCAGGAATTTCTCTTAAGTAATTAAAAGTAACTTGATTTTCAGCCGCAATCCATCTGCGGGTTTCTGCTGAGTCCGGTTCTTCTAACCAACGGTAAGGATCTGTAACTAAAGTCCCATGGTAGTTATCAACTTGATCACTTTTGTTGCTGATTGGGTAAGACATAAGCAATCAAAACTTAAAAAAAATGGTAAATTTATATAAAACATAAAACGAAAGTTATCAGATATCCTCTTCCTAAGCCGCTACACCCCTAAGGGTTAGTAGGAGAGGATATTAACAAAAGATCCCAAATCAGCTAAACCGCCGTCCCTAAAATCTATTTCACTCAGAGTGCTAATCTCTAAAATTTTGTCTTGTGGACAGGTTTTATCTGGAACTAAATCAGCGGGAATATTTAACTCGGCTAACCCTACCTGATGATTCTGGTCAATATCACTCATATCTGTGTTTTCTTGAGCATCCCCCAATAACACCGGGGTACAAGCACTATTTTCTGTGTCCTTTTGACAGTTATCCGAGAGTTCAGTTAAGCTGGTTATGATGTCTCTAGGCTTTATAATACCAGGATTATTAGCACAATCATCTGTATTGGAGTCTAATTTATCCTCTGCTGTGGGTTGTTCTACATATACAAGCTGGTGAAAGTCCTCAGACTGTAATAACTCCAGTTGTTCCAAGTTCAACAGGGCTAATAATTGCTCACTAGTTGCAATCTCCGTTTCTCTACCTTGGAGAACTAGTTCTTGGGCTTGTTTGATTTCGGTAACGACAATTTTGGCTAGGGTGAGATAGCTATTGTCAGGGTTAGCGATCGCATTCGCCGCTGCTTGACATAATCTACACCAGTGAGGAAAATTTTGCCTCCGGCCAATTTCTACCAACTGCTGACAACATTGCTGGAGATGTAGCCGAGATTCGGGTGTTTTGTTTTTCTTAAACAGTTGCAACATTTCCCGCACTTTTTGTAACACCTGCGGGTGAAATTCATCCCCATAGTCCTTAGCTACCGTGCCTAAGAACGAATGTTGTTTTGAAAATCCTCCAGACGGGGGTGATTGTTTGGATGTAGTTTCGCTGTATTCTTGCACATAAGGAATATCCACCCACGCTATCACCTCAGTCAGTCGGCTGACAATATCCTCCGCGGTTATTTCTACTTCTGTTCGAGTGTTTTCCTTTGCCAGTCTAGTACTGTTTTGTTTGAGAAGCAATTCCAGATGCTCATACAGCCCTTGAAATTCCGCAGCACTTTCTGATACCCGAGTATTAAGCGTCTCTTCTGATAGAGCCTGGGAACTACCACATAAATCTTCTAATAGTACCTTTAAGGTATTACATACATTGAGAAATAAAGATGTTAACTTCTCGTCAACCTGAACCGGATGTTCTTGAAGAACTTTAAAACAATCTTCTAGACGGTGGGATGTATGTTCAATGCTAATTAGCCCTAGCATACCCGCCCTTCCTGTGAGCCAATGAGCCGCCTGGGAAATTTCGTTGACCATTTCCGGGTTATTCAAGGTATTTTGGATATCGACTAACCCCTGCTCAATTGTATTCACATGGTCTCTAGCTTCTTCTATGAAGTAACCTAAAACTGGCTGTTGTTCCCGCAGCATAATAAAAGTTCTGAGTGCTGATTGGTTTTTGCTGATTTAGTTGGATTCTAGGATTACCACTAGGATGTTTGGTGAAACTACCCGGCGTTTTACCCAATTTCATCCTACCTAGCTTTAAGGCCCAGAGAGTAAATAAGTTCAGTGGAGACGCGATTCATCCCGTCTATTATACACAGCGAGGCAAATCCAATCCCCTTGGACTTGGGCGATGGCACCCCCAGGAAATGGATCTGTTTGTGAACGGTTTGGTGCTATAATTAACGCTGTTAATTTTTCAATGTGTTCAAAACTCGGAGGCTCACTGAGAATATTTTGTAATATTTGTCTCATTACGCGACGTTGCAGCGCTAATGGTGCTTTCTGTAATACCCGCCGATTCAACCTTAAATCAGTCCAATTTCCTTCATTACTGCTGCTGTGCGCATCTGGTCTCCCTATAGCTTCTTCCCTTAACTTGTCAGCTGCTTGCTCTAAGTATTCCACTTCCCCTTGTAATAGTTCTGCTGTTTGGGCTAAGGCGAATTCTACTTTGGGATTGAAATTTGCTTGTAAATATGGGATTAATTCTTGGCGAATGCGGTTGCGGGCATATTTGACATCTTGATTAGTGATATCTTCCCAGACTGGGAGATGAAAGTCTTGACAAAATTTCTCTGTTTGTTGGCGAGTAATTTCTAAAAGCGGACGAATTAGTAAAACATCTGCTGTGAGTGGTCTTTGCCAAGTAAGTGCTTGTAACCCATCAGCACCTGTGCCGCGAATTAAGTTGTAAAGCAGAGTTTCTGCGCGATCGCTGGCGGTGTGTCCTGTAACAATATACTGGTAACTATTTCCTTGGGCGATGGCAGTTAAAGCTTGATACCGCCAATTACGAGCCGCCGCTTCACTCTTTAAAGGTTCCCTAGCTGTTGCTAAATAAAAGCATATACCCCAACTTCTAGCTAATTTTTCCACATGATGGGCATTAGCTTCAGAATCGCTACGCCAGCGATGATCACAGTGGGCGATCCCTAAATCCCATTCACCCTTGGGTTGTAAATCTGACAGTAACTTGATTAAACACAGAGAATCTTGCCCACCAGAAACCGCTACTAATAGCCTCTGATGACGCTCAAATAAGTGGCGCGAGCGAATCGTACGATGTATTTTTGCGTGTAGGGCAGTCCATACCATTTGATCTTCTGTTTTACCTCCTCCCTTAGCGGGAGGAGTTAGGGGATAATTAAAAAAACCAACCGTAAGAATGCAAACCTTTACCTAAAAGATTCACACCCAAATAGCAAATCCAGACGACCACAAAACCACTGGCGGCTAAAATGGCCGGGCGACGACCTTGCCAACCGCGAGTAATGCGGGCGTGGAGATAGGCCGCAAAAACTAACCAGGTAATTAACGCCCAGGTTTCTTTGGGATCCCAACTCCAGTAAGACCCCCAAGCTTCGTTAGCCCACACCGCACCGGCAATAATACCAATCGTAATCAGAGGAAATCCTAGTCCAATGACGCGATAGCTCATATTGTCTAAGGTTTCAGCTAGGCTCAGGCGCTGTGGTGATAGTAGTTCCCCAGCAGTTACTACCTTGGCAGACTCAGTAACCGTGACTAAATTTAAAACCGCCGTATGACCGTTACCATTGTTGTTATTTTCAAAGGGAGCAAAGCCATTACTTTCTACCGGCGGTGTCCCCGCTTGGGAAGTTAGCTCCCCTGCTTTATGCAAGCGGTAGCCGTTACTGCGATAACCGCCATTACCTACAGAACTGCCTTGTAGTTGAATATTTTCACCGCGAGTCACTATGAGAAAGGCGATCGCTAGTAGTGATCCTACCATCAAAGCGGCATAACTCAACATCATTACACTGACGTGCATCATCAGCCAGTTGGACTTGAGAGCAGGTACTAAAGGTTCTGCTGATTGCATTTCTGATGGTAAGGTGAGAGCAGCAAAAGCAGTAATCCCCATTGCTACCGGGGCAGTAACAACTCCTACTAAGCGGCTGTGACTAGTGTTCTCCGCAAACAGATGCACTGCGGTAATACCCCACACCAAGAAAAATAGCGATTCATACAAATTACTGAGGGGAAAATACCCCGCTTCTATCCATCGCGCCCCTAGCAGGGTGGCTATACACAAATTGGCGATCGCCATACCCCCAGTCCCCAAAGTAGCAAGTGCGGGCAGATTGGGAAAGGCAGCACCTCCCCAATACACCAGCATTGTGAGAAATAATACAGCAAAACTGGCATTGTCCAACCAGTTCTGGAGTTCAACCAGATTCATAAAGTGTTCTCCCCAGTTGATTCCTTAAAATAATCATTCTGACTGTTCTGATCCTATCGGCTTAGGAGACTCATTGGACATGCTTTTTAGTCCCCCTTGGTGCATTAAACCCTTGCTACCCATACTGCCAGCAAATCACCCTTGAGACTACCTAGCCGATACCTTTTGTCTCACCTTTTTTCAGTATTATAAAAATTTCATAGCGCATACTGCGATCATCGCTGACAGCAGATGTTACGCCAATTGATTGTGTGGCATCTAGAAAAGTTTGTTGCTGAGGAAATACAGTGTTTAATGTGAAGTTTTGTACACTCCTTTCCATATCCAAGAAAAATCTTCCATTGGGATGGAGTTGTACAGGAACCGTTTCTTGAAATGTCGCACTACTAGCTAGTGTTTGATCAGGTTTAGGCATAATTTTATCTGTGATGGGAGCCCCCACTACCAAAAAAGCAATATCGTCATCTAACCAACCATGGGTAGCAGTTAACGTATTAAAGGGTGTAATCCAGTTAATAACCGGTTTACCTGCAACTGTACTCGGTTGAATCTGGAACTGATATTGGTTTTGCATCACCTCATCCAGCTTCTTCAAAGATGCTTCAGCTGACTTACGCAGGCTTTTCCCGTTAGAGGCATCTCTTGCTTGTACCATGAGTAACAACCCAGCTCGGAAATCCTGAGAATAATCTTCATTTGAGCTATTGGGAATCACCGAAACAGAAAACTCACCTCGCATCCAACTGAGAAAATCTTTATCTAAATCTAATCCGGTAAGTGACTTGACACCACCTCGCAATTGTTCCGGTGATATGGGCGCAAGAGGGTTTTTTTGTGATATTAAAACGTAGTCTGCCCACAAACTTTGTAAGTTTCTGTGAGACAGCATCATTAATGTGTCCGCAGGTAACCGGTTTTGCATGGTTTCGGCGGTCTTCTCCACTTTTAGCACACGCTGACTCTGAGAATTTCGCCACGAAATACCCCTGATCCTTATTCCTGCAGGTTCCAAAGTCAGAGACCCGGCTAAACCTTGGTTATTTTGCAGTTGAGTTAAAACTTGAGCAGGTAAAGGACTGTTGGGAGCAACAGCAGCTAGTCTGGCGGCTATTGGTACATTCAGATAAAACTGAGCAAAGGGGTGATGATCAGAAATTTTCCGCAAATTATCCCTAAAACCCTCTACTGTTGCTAGGGATGCTTTACCTTGATATGTATCAATGGCTCGTTCTGTGGCTTGGGGATCATCAGTGAGCACTAGAAACCTTTGATCTACTAATGCGGCTGAAAGCTTTTCCCCTGATTGACTATCAGTTTGTCTAATGGTAATTCCTTGATAAGTATGCTCAGTCCATTTACCTTGTTTCAGGGTTTTGGGTTCTGCCAAGATGCTGTTGGCTGCTTCTAGGTTTTTGACCGGTAATACCATCACCATGGACTGCAGCGCTATAGCACCATCGCCATGCTTGTTTAAAGGTTTGATCCCTGGTTGAATTTTTGGGGGCGAGAGAATTGCTAGGGTGACTTGATCGCCTACCCAAGGGGCGATGTCTTTCTGGAACTCATAACCATTCTCACTCAAAAAGCGATCGCGCAACTGCACTAAATTTTTAGTGATTTCTGCTTGGGTTTCTTTTGTTCCCAACTCCTGTAATTGTTGCCATTGTTTGGGATCTGTGGTTAAAGAAACCGTAAACAGGGCATCTTGAGGGATAATATTTACACCCACTGGCAAGCCTCTAGAAGATGTTTGCCTCTGGCTTAAAAACCAGTATGCTGCACCTCCCACACCAATTAAGAATCCAGCAGCCAATAGTGTCAGCAGCACAGATGGTTTCTTAGTATGATTTTTAATCACAGATACAATAGGCAGCGTCATCGAAACCTATACCTCATCCTTTGCTAAATTGAGTAGAGTTTGTGAAATTATAGACAAATCTACAAAGTCACTTTACCAGGGGTAAACCTGATTGGAGTTACTCCTAACCCCTCTATCCCGTCTGCAAAAGCGTTCAGGACTGCTTTTCTTAATATGTTGTACGCCCCATTTA
>NZ_JAQMUH010000094.1:0-43379 GCF_028331025.1 Anabaenopsis arnoldii
CATTAATCCCACTATGATGATAGTGGCTAATATAGCTAATAATATTTTTACCCTATGGGGATTAGGTGCGGGAGTGGTTACAGGTTGGCTCTGGGGTGGAGTTGTCTTGACCGAAGTAGCAGAAAATGCCCCAACTTGCCACAGTTTGATTGTGTTGTCATCACTCCCACTAGCCAGGGTTTGACCATCTGGGCTGAATCCTACAGACCTAACCCAGTTAGAATGACCAGTGAGGGTGTGTAGCTCTCTACCTGTCCTCACATCCCACAGTTTGATAGTCTTGTCCCAACTTCCACTAGCTAGGGTTTGACCATCTGGGCTGAATGCTACGGACCTAACCCAGTTAGAATGACCGGTGAGGGTGCGGCGGAGGTTACCTGTCCTCACATCCCACAGTTTGATAGTCTTGTCCCCACTCCCACTAGCTAGGGTTTGACCATCTGGGCTGAATCCTACAGACACAACCGAGCTAGAATGACCGGTGAGGGTTGTGGGTGAAAAGTTACTACTGGGTGAGGTTGTAACTTTTACTGGGGATGTTTGAGTCGTTGCACTGGTTACAGGTTGGCGCTGGGGTGCATAATTAGGAGGGGACGGCTGGACTCTTACACTCCCTGGAAAAATCTCAACCCTAATTTTACTAACGCGATCGCACCAATAGCAGCTACCATAACTTTGGCTATAGTAGTGACTGTCAATCTGGTTACAGGGTATTAAACTTTCACTAGCAACTTTTAACGCCTGCAACCATTCCTGTGCACTGGGGCGTAAATCAGGATTTTTATACCCATCATTAAAGCATCTAAGAAAACAACTTTTTACCTGTGGATGGAGAATTTCTAGGGGTATGGTTCTATCTACGGGTTCCAGTAACTGATGGTGAGAATATAGCCATATACCCCGACGGATATATTCACCCGGTTCTGGCGGTTCCCCTGCACCTTTCCACTTCCCCGCATACAGATTTTGACCACTGAATAATAATTGATATATAATCATCCCCAAGCGAAATCGGTCATGGATTTCCGTTTGCTCAATGGTTGCAAAGTCCTGACCAATTAACTCCGGTGGTGTGTACTCAGGGGTTCCCACCAAGCAACGGTAAACTTTACCAGTTTGAGGATGACGCACCTGAAAAGAATCTGTATCAATAATTGAAGGTAAAGCCCGATCATTAACTAAAATATTTTGCGGCTTAATATCACCTAATACATAGCCTTTATGGTGTAACACCTTGATAATTGAGGCAATATTCCGGGCTGTATAATGGAGAAACCGCCAATCAGCCGGTAGTTTACATATTCTGTTGCGACGTGTGGGGTTGTACACATCATAAATTTCTTTTCCCCCCCGAATTTCCCCCATTAAGAACCCCACCAAATCACCCTGAGCATTTTTGAGGACTGACTGAGGCCAAGCGAAAGAAATATGACTGATGTGGCGATTTGGATCAGGGGGTGGATAGTCGATCATCACCGCTAACTTTTGCATTCGTTCCGGTGTGGACTGGTGATAAATTTTAGCTAAATAACCACTGTGATGATCAGTCCGCCAAACTTTAGCTTCACCACTATTAGCCAGTTCAGTCAGGAGATTAATTGATTTACCGGTACTAGCACAAATTAGGCGGGTCATAAAAACTCATAATTTACTGGTAATTTACTGTTAATTTTGTAGGCATTTTGTTTGACCCTCTTACTGGGTTAAAGTCCACTGTCCATATTTCTCCTCTGGTAATTTCCGCCACTACCTTTCTACTCCATCAGCGAGAGTTTGTTCCCATGTTTGCCTTTCAGAAATTTCCTCTTGCCATAAATCCTCATTTTTCCTCAAGGCGGCGAAGGCTTCATTTGCCTGAACTAGGAAAACATATCTGCGATAATTTTCAATGGCTTTGTCTAATACTGTTTGAAGCGTCTCTCCAGAGGAGTCAACCAGTGCCAAGAGACTTTTGTGAGCAGCGTCACTAATGCTAACTTTTAATTCAGGCATACTTTTCTGTACTAGGTTGTGTTAAAGCTATTATAACTATCAAATCACAAGTATCTATTAGAGGTTGTTTGATCACTTTTCAGCCATAATTTTCATCACATCTTCACCCCATTTATCACCCCATTTAATTGATTAAATCCAGTTCCCTCCCCTTACAAGGGGAGGGTTAGGGTGGGGTCAAGCAATAGTTAATACACTAATCATGACTTGACAAACAACCTTTAACAACTGATCAAACTACCTCCGATGATTGCCAAATAGACAACAGCACAGTTTTATCATCACTAGTGCGCCTATTTAGGGCTTCCGATTGGAGAAAGTTAACTAAATACTCATCTTCCTGATTTGGGTCTGTGGTGCTTTGTAAGTATGTTTCCAATGGTTGAAAAAAACGTGGAAAAGGTTGGCAATCTTTCAAGGTAATTGCCACATTTTCCAGCCCATCTGTAGCAGCTGCAATAAACTCTGGGGATGGTATTACCTTGACTTGCATTTCTTCTAGTGCATGACTACAGGTAACAAAAGTGGTTTCATTGACAAATTCACCTTTATGGGGGTTAAACAACAGTTGATAATCTGGGGAATTTTGAGGACGCACCACCATTAACCCATCCCCAATTTGCATAGCCACCAACCATTTAGGAGTAGCGATAAAAATCAAAAGTGTACAAGCTAAATCTTTGATATCACAATTATTTTGCTTTGCTGTTTTCCCTAATTGTGCAATTACTTCCTGCACAATTTTGCTAAACATTTGTTTGCTTTCTTCTTCCGGCGATGGGGGGGATAATTTTTTCTGCTCAGATTTGTGAAAAATTCTGGCAAACAAATCAATGACGGTATTTACCGCTAATTTAGAACCCACATGAGAATATTTAGCACTCCCCGACCCATCAGCTACCACACCTACAATGACATCCCCAAAAAGGCGATAATCCCCATAATCTTGACAAGGTATGTTTTCTTGTCTGTGACTAGTTCCCACCTCAGACCGAGAAATTGCTTTCCAACCCACAATTAACCCTCAAATATTTAACTGTTATTTAACTTTCATTCAACTGTTACAGCAGTTTCTACCTAGATAAAATACAGATATTAAGTGTAAAAATATTGTGGGGTGGGCATCTTGCCCGCCTGTACCTTACTCAGATGAAATCTGCTGTATTTAACTGTTATTTAACTTTGAATTTGACCCCATCCCACAGCAGGTAATGCAACAGTTTCACCCACTTCGCTCTGAGAAATTCGTTTCATAGAGGCAGAAAGCCACACAAACAAGGAACCAAAATCTAAACCATTCAATTTCAACGGGGGACGCTCTGGGGTAATTTGTTTCAAGGTCTCAAAATCAGCACCTTCTACACCAACGGCAAAAAAGGATAATTTACGATTAACCTCAGCATCCTTTAACCTGTGTGCTGCATAGGTCCAATCATCTGTGGGCGCTCCGTCTGTAATTAAAAATACCCAAGGGCGATAGTAGGAAATAGCATGGCTTTTATATGCTTGCTTGCGTTGTTCCAACAAATCCAAACCATATTCAATGGCCTCACCCATGGGGGTTAAACCCTCTGCTCTTAACTGGGGGGGTGTAAAACCGGTAATACTCACAAAGTCCTGTGTCAGCCGCACGGGTCCAAAGGTGACAATAGCCACATCTACACTCATTGATGCTTGTCCATCTTTAAGCACATCGGCTTGAAAGGTAGCAAGACCTCTATTTAACTCTTCAATGGGTCTGCCTGACATGGAGCCAGATACATCAAGTAATAGTACCACAGGGCAGCGATTTTCTGGGTTATCAGCAAATTCAGGCATTCCTAAAGCCATTGAGATACTCCTAGTGTAGTGTCTTCCAATACTTAATACTTAATTAAGATTGTATGACAATTTTAGCTTTTAGTGTAGGAGTTAACTTAAATTTTTTTACCAGAACTGTGTAAACTCTGTAAGAGGTTGTTTGATAAGTTTTTCATAGGGAACAGGGAACAGGGAACACACCGAACACACACAAAACAATAAAATCAAATCCCCTCCCCTTACAAGCAGAGGGTTAGGGTGGGGTCAATATTTGATACACTATTCATGATAATGATAACTTTTAAAACATCCTGTAAATATTCTCCCAATAGATTATTTACACTTCCCTCGGTCAGGCGATCGCCTAGCCATGATTTAACCCTGATCATTCAAGTTCAGTAATTCCGTCAGCAGCACAGGAGAGTAAATGAAGATGCATCAAACAGACTCGCCCTTACCTCCGCAAGAAACATTACCAACTATGTATGATTTACCAAGCGAAAATCAGGAGGAGCCGGGTTTGCCAGACGAGTTTCACCTTTTACAATCTGAATTACTGCGCAGCACCTTTCGCCCCCCTAGTTATCCAGAAGATAATATTTTTACAGCCAGCGATTTAAACTTATACTACCACCCCCTACATAGCCAATGGTATAAACGCCCAGACTGGTTTGCAGTCTTGGGGGTATCGCGGTTTCATCACCAAACAGACCTACGGTTAAGTTATGTGACTTGGCAGGAGGGAACTAATCCTTTTGTGGTAATTGAACTCATATCACCAGGTACAGAAGCAGAAGATTTAGGGCGCAGTTTACAAGTGGTCAACCAACCACCTAATAAATGGTCAGTGTATGAGCAAATTTTGAGAGTCCCCTATTACTTTGTCTTCAACCGTTATACTAACGAGTTGCAATGTTTTGGGTTAATGATGAACCGCTATCAACCTCTAGCTATGAATGGGGGAGGGCTATGGTTAGAAGAACCAGAACTGGGTTTAGGATTGTGGGAGGGAGAATACCAGGGGTTAACCAGATTGTGGTTACGTTGGTATGACCGGGATAATAATTGGATACCGACACCCGCAGAACAGGAAAAACAACGGGCTGAATCCGCTGAGTTACGACTGGCTAGGTTGTACCAACTGATACAAACCCAAGGAATTGGTTTACCTGATGATAAATAATTCTCCCAATCAGCTAAACTCAAAAATGCTGCGTTTTTCCTGATTATGTCCGACTCCCAAACTGTCTCCCAAACTGTTAGTACTGCTGTTGCTAAACTCTACGATACTTATCCCTTCCCCCCAGAACCCATATTAGATGAGCCTCCCCCTGGGTATAATTGGCGCTGGAATTGGTCAGCTGCTTACAATTTCTGCACGGGACGTAAACCAGTAAAGCAAAATATCCGCATTTTAGATGCGGGTTGTGGTTCCGGTGTGGGGACAGAATATTTAGTACACCTCAACCCCCAAGCTCAGGTGGTGGGTATTGATTTAAGTGCTGGTACTTTGGAAGTGGCTAAAAAACGCTGTCAAAGTTCCGGCGCTGACCGGGTGGAGTTTCATCACTTGAGCTTGTATGATGTGGCACAGTTACCCGGTGAGTTTGATTTGATTAACTGTGTGGGGGTGTTGCATCATTTACCTGACCCCGTTCGCGGTCTCCAAGCTTTAGCCACAAAACTCGCCCCCGGTGGACTGATGCACATTTTTGTCTATGGGGAGTTGGGACGTTGGGAAATTCAACTCATGCAAAAGGCGATCGCCCTGGTTCAAGGTGAGAAAAAAGGCGATTACCGTGATGGGGTACAAGTGGGGCGACAAATATTCGCCGCTTTACCAGAAAATAACCGAATTGTCAAGCGGGAAAAACAACTCTGGTCATTAGAGAACCACAAGGATGAATGTTTTGCCGATATGTACCTTCATCCCCAGGAGATTGATTACAATATTGATACACTGTTTGAATTAATTGATGCTTGTGGTTTAGAGTTTACCGGTTTTTCTAATCCAGGATTTTGGCAGTTAGATAGACTCCTAGCCAAAGCCCCAGATATTATCCAACGGGTGGAAAGTTTGAGCGATCGCCAAAAATACCGCCTGATAGAATTACTAGACCCAGAAGTTACCCATTATGAATTTTTCCTCAGTCGTCCCCCCCTAGTCAAATCCGACTGGTCAGAGGATAACTCAATCTTACAAGCCACTCCCGAACTTAACCCTTGTCTTGATGGATTCCCAAGTAAATGTATATTTAATTACAACTATCAAGTAATAAACCTGTCAGACCCAGAGTTAGAATTTCTGCAAAACTGTGATGGTAACTTAACCGTGGGGGAAATTTTAGCCACAGTGGAAATCACCTTAAAACAAATCAGGACACTCCTGGAACAACAGGTAATTATATTAACACCACTTTAATTAAAGCAGTAATTTTAGTCCTGTTACAGTACCATGAATGTGAAAAAAAAGCAATAAACATCAACAAGACATAGCGGGACTTCTACCCCCAGTCTGATCATGACAAGAAGTTAATTGTTTTTTTCTAAAGTATTGTTACCTGATCGTGATATGATTCAGCTGACTGAATGTGCAGTCATTACAAGTTAGCTGTACTGGTTTCAAGTCTCGTGAGCTTGTCTGAAGATTCAATTGACCCCACTGCGACAACACAACAAGATGGGAAATCTGGTTTTGAGGACACAGAACCAGCCAACTCTTCCATGGCAGAGTTTTATCGACTCTATCAGGAACTGTTGCTCATCACACTTGCCTTAACGGGGATAATTTTTGTCTCTGTGTGGATTGGCTATTCTCTTAACATTGCCCTGAATTATTTGTTAGGGGCGTGCGCAGGTGTGCTTTACTTGAAAATGTTGTCCAGAGATGTTGAGCGTTTAGGTCGAGAAAAACAGTCCCTGAGTAAAACCCGGCTAGCACTACTAGTCATCCTAATCTTGCTAGCATCGCGGTTAAACCAACTCCAAATACTCCCCATCTTCTTGGGGTTTCTCACCTACAAAGCCACACTCATCATCTACGTCATCAAAACGGCTTTTGTCTCCGACTAGCCAGAGTCACAAAAAACCAAACCGCGTCAGGGACATCCCCACCGCAAAAACAAGCTACTCCTATCCAACAAAGACAGGAGAACCCATTGATATGCAAAGAAAATGCTCAATTTTCTGAACCCCTACACCTTCCCCCTCGCGGAACTGGAAGTAGGAAAACATCTATACTGGCAAATAGGCAACCTCAAGCTGCACGGTCAGGTTTTTCTCACCTCATGGTTTGTGATTGGCGTCCTGGTGCTAGCCTCCCTCGCAGCAAGCAGTAACATCAAAAGAATCCCCAGCGGTATCCAAAACCTCATGGAATACGCCCTCGAATTTATTCGAGACCTAGCGAAAAACCAAATAGGTGAAAAAGAATATCGCCCCTGGGTACCCTTTGTTGGCACCTTGTTCTTATTCATCTTCGTCTCAAATTGGTCAGGAGCCTTAGTTCCATTCAAATTGATTCACTTACCAGAAGGTGAACTAACAGCACCCACCAGCGACATCAACACCACAGTCGCCTTAGCACTGCTCACATCCCTAGCATATTTTTATGCAGGATTCAGCAAAAAAGGCTTGGGGTACTTTGGCAACTACGTACAACCAGTATCGTTCATGTTGCCATTCAAAATTATCGAAGATTTCACCAAACCCCTGTCCCTCAGCTTCCGGTTATTCGGTAACATTTTGGCTGATGAACTGGTGGTTGGTGTGTTGGTACTACTAGTACCCCTATTTGTACCCTTACCAGTAATGGCTTTGGGGCTATTCACTAGCGCCATTCAAGCGCTCATCTTCGCCACCCTAGCGGCCGCCTACATCGGCGAAGCTATGGAAGACCACCACGGCGAAGAACACGAGGGACATTAAAAACCCTCAAACATCAATCTGTCAGTTTGTTGCTTGTAATAACTAACAGACGACAACATCTAGACCCATTCAAACCCATAAAGTAAGGAAAAAAATATCATGGATTCATTAGTTGCTGCCGCTTCCGTCCTAGCTGCTGCTCTCGCTGTTGGTTTAGCTGCAATCGGACCTGGTATTGGTCAAGGTAACGCTGCTGGACAAGCGGTAGAAGGTATAGCCCGTCAGCCAGAAGCAGAAGGCAAAATCCGCGGCACATTACTACTGAGCTTGGCATTCATGGAAGCTCTAACCATCTACGGACTAGTAGTAGCTCTAGTACTATTGTTTGCTAACCCCTTCTCATAATCAGTACTAAATCTTAAGTACTGAGTGCTGAGTACTGAGTCAAAGCCAAGTTAAACACCTTTAACTCACAGCTGAACAACTCAGGACTCAGGACTAATATATTAGAGAGAAAATAGCAACCATGACACACTGGATCTCATTATTAGCAGTAGAAGAACTGGCCAAAGAAGGGGGACTGTTTGACCTAGACGCCACCCTTCCCTTAATGGCAATTCAATTTCTAATTCTAGCCCTACTCCTAAACGCAACACTCTACAAGCCCCTGGGTAACGCCATTGATGGCCGGAATGACTACATCCGCAACAATCAACTAGAAGCACAGGAACGCTTATCTAAAACCGAGAAACTAGCAGAGCAATATGAACAAGCTCTAGCGGGTGCTAGAAAAGAAGCACAGAAAATTATTGCGGATGCTCAAACAGAGGCACAAAAAATTGCAGCCGAGAAAATAGCGGCAGTGCAACGACAAGCCCAAGTAGAGAAAGAACAAGCAGCCAGTCAAATTGAGCAGCAAAAACAAGAAGCCTTCGCTTCATTAGAGCAACAAGTAGACACCCTCAGCCGCCAAATACTAGAAAAGCTCCTAGGAGCAGACCTAGTTAGTCGCAGCTAAGGAAAAATCAACTTGGAATCATTAACTGACATAAAAGACACCCCCGCCCTTAGAAACCGGAAGGCTGAAGGTGTCTAATTAAGGATGTCAGTAATCTTAAACCTTGGCAGCGCCGTTGTGGATGAAAAATCATGGGGACTTTTTTACCGTTGATGGCGGAAGCGATCGCCGTCGGAACTGACCTAACAGAGGCAAGTGAACATAGTGGTTTTAGTCTAAATACTAATATATTTGACACAAACCTAATTAACCTTGCCATTATTATTACAGTGCTGTTAGTTTTCGGACGCAAAGTACTAGGTACAACCCTAAAAACTCGTCGCGACAACATCGAAACAGCAATTAAAAACGCCGAGCAACGCGCCGCTCAAGCAGCGCAGCAACTCAAACAAGCACAGCAGAACCTAGAAGCAGCCCAAGCAGAAGCGCAAAGAATCAAACAAGCCGCTCAAGCCACCGCCCAAGCGGCAGCAGAGGCGATAGAGCTTCAAGCGGCTATAGATATTGAACGCCTACAAGCAGCAGGAGCAGCAGACCTCAACGCAGACCTGAACAAAGCGATCGCCCAGTTACAGCAACGGGTAGTTGCTCAAGCACTGCAAAAAGTTGAATCAGAACTTAAAAGCGGTATAGCTCAAGAGACGCAGACAATCTTGATTGACCGCAGCATTGCCCAACTAGGAGGCGAAGCATGACCAGTAAAATAGCTACAGACGAAATAGCCAGCCCTTATTCCCAAGCTCTTCTATCCCTAGCCCAATCAAAAAACTTCACAGAAGAGATTGGCGCAGATGCACGCAGCTTATTAGCCCTATTCCAGGAAAATCAGGACCTACAGAACTTCATTGCTAACCCCTTTATTAAAGGCGAAAACAAAAAAGTTCTGATTAGACAAATACTTGGCGAAAGTGGTAACCCCTACCTACGTAACTTCCTGTTGTTACTAGTAGACAAACGCCGCATAGCCTTTCTGGAAGCAGTATTAAACCAGTACTTGGTTTTACTGCGACAACTAAATCAAACAGCGCTAGCAGAAGTAATCTCAGCAGTTCCCCTGAGTGAAGCTCAACAGCAAGCAGTAGTAGAAAAAGTTCTCAGCATCACCAACGCCCGCCAAGTGGAGCTACAAACCAAAATAGATAGCGACTTAATTGGTGGTGTAATCATTAAAGTCGGTTCCCAAGTAATTGATGCTAGCCTCCGCGGTCAGTTGCGCCGTCTTTCTTTGCGCTTAACTGGTAATTAGTCACGCATCGTTCACCGTTGACAGTTCACCGTTAACCGCAAAACACAGTCAACAGTCAATCGTCAACCAACCACCAAACAAAACAATATAGACTTATGAGTATTTCAATTAGACCGGACGAAATCAGCAGCATTATTCAGCAGCAAATCGAGCAATACGACCAAGAGGTTAAGGTTGCTAATGTTGGTACAGTTCTTCAAGTAGGTGACGGTATCGCCCGCATCTATGGACTAGAAAAAGCCATGGCTGGGGAACTCCTGGAATTTGAAGATGGTACCGTAGGTATCGCCCAAAACTTAGAAGAAGACAACGTGGGCGCTGTGCTTATGGGTCAAGGGCTGAATATCCAAGAGGGTAGCTCTGTGACCGCCACCGGGAGAATTGCTCAGGTTCCCGTAGGTGAAGCCATGATTGGCCGCGTAGTCAACGCTTTGGGTCTTCCCATCGACGGGAAGGGAGATATTAACACCACCGAAACTCGGTTAATTGAATCCCCAGCCCCCGGTATCATCGCCCGTCGGTCTGTACATGAACCCATGCAAACCGGTATCACCGCTATTGACTCTATGATTCCTGTGGGTCGGGGTCAACGGGAATTAATCATTGGTGACCGTCAAACAGGTAAAACGGCGATCGCCATCGACACCATCATCAACCAAAAATCAGAAGATGTAATTTGTGTCTATGTAGCCATCGGTCAAAAAGCCTCCACTGTAGCTAACGTCGTCCAAACCCTGCAAGAAAAAGGCGCAATGGACTACACCGTAGTCGTCGCCGCCAACGCCAGCGACCCCGCTACCCTGCAATACCTCGCCCCCTACACAGGAGCCACCATAGCCGAGTACTTCATGTACAAAGGTAAAGCCACCTTAGTAGTCTATGATGACCTATCTAAGCAAGCCCAAGCCTATCGCCAAATGTCCCTCCTGCTCCGTCGTCCACCCGGACGGGAAGCATACCCTGGTGATGTATTCTACATCCACTCCCGCCTATTAGAACGCGCAGCTAAACTCAGCGACGAGTTAGGTAAGGGTAGTATGACTGCTCTCCCCATTATTGAAACTCAAGCTGGTGACGTTTCTGCATATATCCCCACCAATGTAATTTCTATTACAGATGGTCAGATATTCTTGTCTTCAGATTTATTCAACGCCGGGATTCGTCCCGCAGTTAACCCCGGTATCTCTGTATCCCGCGTTGGTTCCGCCGCCCAAACCAAAGCCATGAAAAAGGTTGCCGGTAAGGTTAAATTGGAATTAGCCCAGTTTGACGACCTCCAAGCCTTCGCTCAGTTTGCTTCTGACTTAGACAAAGCCACCCAAGACCAACTAGCACGGGGTGCAAGATTACGGGAACTACTCAAACAGCCCCAAAATGCTCCTCTGTCTGTATACGAACAGGTAGCAATTCTATATGCTGGTATTAATGGTTATCTAGATGATATCCCCACAGAGAAAGTAACTAGCTTTACCAAGGGACTCAGAGAATACCTGAAGACAGGTAAACCTGAGTATACTGAAGCAGTCAGCACCAAAAAGGCACTAGGTGACGAGGAAGAAACCGCCCTCAAAGCTGCGCTGCTTGAATATAAGAAGACCTTCCAAGCAACAGCGTAATGGGTTCACTATTGACCTTTTTACTGTGTAAAAAGTCAATAGTTACCCGTCAACCGTCAACCGTCAACCGTCAACCAACATGCCCAATCTCAAAGCAATACGCGATCGCATTCAGTCGGTCAAAAACACTAAAAAAATCACAGAAGCCATGCGACTCGTAGCAGCTGCTAGAGTCCGTCGCGCCCAAGAACAAGTCACCGCCACCCGTCCCTTCGCTGACCGCCTTGCACAGGTGTTGTATGGTTTGCAAACCCGTCTCCGGTTTGAAGACGTAGACCTACCCCTACTCAAAAAACGGGAAGTTAAAACCGTAGGACTATTAGTAATTGCCGGCGATCGCGGTTTATGTGGCGGTTACAATACTAATATTATCCGTCGGGCAGAAAACCGTGCTAAGGAACTGCAAGGGTCAGGTGTAAGTTACAAGTATGTCTTGGTAGGACGTAAAGCCATTCAGTATTTCCAACGGCGCTCACAACCTATTGATGGGACTTACACGGGCTTGGAACAAATTCCTACAGCAGCAGAAGCTACAGAAATTGGTGACCAACTGCTTTCTTTATTTCTTTCCGAAAGTGTTGACAGGATAGAATTAATCTATACCAGGTTTGTCTCTTTGGTTAGCTCCCGTCCTGTGGTTCAAACTTTGTTACCTTTAGACCCTCAAGGTTTGGAAGCGCCAGATGATGAAATTTTCCGCCTCACTACCCGTGGGGGTCAGTTTGAGGTAGAACGGCAAAGGGTAACTAGCCAAGTTCGTCCCCTACCACGGGATATGATTTTTGAGCAAGACCCTGTACAAATTCTGGATTCTTTATTACCCTTGTATCTGAGTAATCAGCTATTGCGCGCTCTGCAAGAGTCCGCAGCTAGTGAGTTAGCCGCCCGGATGACGGCGATGAATAATGCTAGTGACAACGCCGGGGAGTTGATTAAAACTCTTTCCTTGTCCTACAACAAAGCTAGACAAGCGGCTATTACCCAAGAGCTTTTAGAAGTTGTCGGTGGTGCCGAGGCATTAAGTTAACGGGTTTCTAATTGTCGCCGGCAGCAATCTGGCATACTAGTAGAGACGTTCTCGGGAATGTCTCTACATTAATCTTAATTCCCAACTTTCCTGTTTCCTGTTCCCTGTTTCCTGTTTCCTGTTCCCTGTTCCCTGTTCCCTGTTCCCTGTTCCGGTGTTCCCTGTTCCCTGTTCCCTGTTCCGGTGTTCCCTGTTCCGGTGTTCCCTGTTCCGGTGTTCCCTGTTCCCTGTTCCCTTTGTATTATGGCTGAGGCTACCCCCGGCTGTTTGGTTTGTAAACTTGATTTCGAGCTAAGGTATTAGTCAAATGCGTTCACTGTTGACAGTGCACTGTTAACTGAAAAATACAGCCAACCGTCAACTGTCAACCGTCAACCGTCACGCTGATCAGTCCCAACACTATGGAAAATGAAGCGGTAACGCTCTACTGCCCAAATCAAGATTGTCTGGCTCCTAACCCTTTAAATCACAAGTTCTGCCAGCAATGCTCCGCACCCCTCCCGAAACGATATCTGTGGGCTGTGGGGGATGTTCTGAATATGGGTAGCCCTGGAGATGTATTAGGCGATCGCTATTTAGTTATTCAAAATAATATCCTTTTAGATACAAAGCCAGGAATACTACCGCAAATGCCTGACTTAGGGAAGCTCCATGGGAGTTCTCTCGAGCAGATAAAAGTTTATTTGAGACTATTTCCCCATAGATTAAACATACCACAGATATATGGCATACTGCCTGGGTATGGAGCCGCTTCAGATAAGCCAATTTTACTTTTAGAACAGCCGCCTTTATACTCGGTTGATTCCCCACTCCAGGTGCAGCTATATCCCCAGTTAACCACAGCCTGGCATCAGGCTTCCTCTATGCGTCAACTTAACTGGTTATGGCAAATAGCCCATCTGTGGCAACCTTTCCACAGTCAGGGGGTAGCTAGTAGTTTAATAGATGCTGAGGCGATCCGAGTCGCGGGACCTTTAGTCCGCCTGTTGCAGTTGCGGTTTGATGCTCACAAATCCCCAAGTTTACGCCAATTAGGCAAATTTTGGCAACAACTACTGCCCCAATCCCTACCACCTGTGGCTGAATTTATTCGGGAGATTAGTAAATTTTTGATTGAGGGGAGGATTAGTTCCCCAGATGTCTTAATTGCAGTTTTAGATCAAGCTCTGACACAGTTGGGCGCATCACAAACCCTCACCGTCCAGGTGACCACTCTCACTGACACCGGTCCTAAACGTGAACGCAACGAAGACGCTTGCTACCCGAACAGTGGTACGGTGGTGACTATCCCCCCACAGGACTCTGCTTTAGCCATAGTCTGTGACGGCATCGGTGGACACCAAGGGGGGAATATTGCTTCTAACTTAGCCATTGAAAGCATCTCTCAACAGTTACAGGAGGTGACTGATTTAACGGTTCGACTCCGCTCACCGACCACTGAAGATCCTCTCGAACCGTCCCGAATCTTAGCTATTCTGGATGATGCCGTGGCTGTGGCTAATGACAAAATTAGCGATCGCAATGACAGTGAACATCGTCAAGCCCGTCAACGTATGGGTACAACTCTGGTCATGGCTTTACCTGTGGGACATGAAATGTACCTTACTCATGTGGGGGATAGCCGTGCTTACTGGGTGACGCGAGAGGGTTGTTATCAAGTCACTTTAGATGATGATCTAGCTTCCCGCGAGGTGAGGTTGGGGTATGCTGTTTATCGTGAGGCTGTAGGGAACCGTGGGGCTGGTTCTTTGATACAAGCTCTGGGTATGAGTGGTAGTAGCTCATTACATCCTACTTCCCAGCGGTTTATTCTGGATGAAGAGGGGATTTTTTTACTGACTTCAGATGGACTGAGTGATTTTGACCGTGTAGAAGACTATTGGCAAACGGAAATTTTACCAATTTTGACTGGTGAAGATGATATTATTTCAGTAGCGAATAAATTGGTGGAACTTGCTAATACTAAAAATGGACATGATAATGTTACTTTGGCTTTAATACATTATAAAGTACAATGTTCTGATAGTTTGTCTGGCGTAGCCACACCAGATTTAACTTTAAAGGCAGTTATTCCGGATATTTCCTCTGTCTCGGCAGCAAGTTCTGGAACTCAGGAGTTACACCCCACTCTATTAGAGGGTAGCCATAACCAAAAAACTCAAGTAATATCTAAAATTCAGTCCAGTAGGCTTGCTAAATTACCTTTAAACCTACTTGTGCTGTCCTTGTTGCTGGTTTTAGCTGGTTTACTAGGATATTGGATGATGCAATCGAGATACCGATCTAATATTCCTACCCCTGAAACACCGCAAACTCCTAGTAATTCTCAACCTCCTCAAAGCCAGTAACCTCAAAGTGTAAAATTATCTTCCTAATTGGATCTGTGGTATGGTTAGTACCAAAGATTATTTAGGTGATTATTTATAGCCTTTTTCAGGCTCATGAAGTACACACCAATTCCCTATTCCCTATTCCCTGTTCGGTGTGTTCCCTGTTCCCTCCAACTAAAAAAAATTGTACCTCACGAGCATGGGAAATGCTATATTGTTATTTATCGCCAATAAAGCGGGTGGCAAAATTTTGCGATCGCGTTGGTGATAGTACCCGCGCTTTCAAAATCGCCGCCATCAAGAACGCATAAGACAATACCCCCACCACTACCAAAAATAAACCATTGATTGATCCTGTTGCATTCCACAAAGCATGAAGTGCAGATGCGCTTAGATAACCAATAGAGAGAATCTGCCAACTCATCCGGGGTTTGAGAACAGCCAACCCAATAAAATAGCCCAAGTAGCCACTATAAGCCATGTGTCCGGCTACGGAGCCTAAAATTCGCGGAATTAGTAGTTGAAACCCAGCTAATTGCCCAGCCGCCCCTATGCCCACCTGTTGAGCCACATTTTGGGTAATATCTGGTACATATTGTCCTAAAGTTTCCAGTAGGGTAAAACCCACAGCGGAGGCGGTTCCCAGGAGAATGCCATCTAAAGGTTCCCAAATACCAATGCGTTCTCGCCAAGGTGAGGGTAAGTTACGACCTATAAAATACGCGCTGATTAAAGGTAATGCTTTGAGCAATTCTTCCATCAACCCCGCACCGAAGAACATCCTGATCAGCAATTCTGTAAAGGTGATAGACTCTTGAGGAGAAGGTAAGTTACCTGGTAGAATCACCCGAAACACAAAGATAAATAAATCCAACAGGGGACTAAGTAAAATCAAGGTTGTCGTTAATGCAGTCCCCATTAGCACCCACCAAGACTTCTGTTTACCGCAAAGTTGGTAAACAAAATAGTAAGCAGCTGATGCTATGTAAGTGGCGACTATTACCTGATTAATCTGGGGCTGACCGACAGTGGCAAACATCATCACCACAAATATTACTGTCAATATTCCCGGTATTAGATAAGCTTTACGAGTTAAATCTTTACCTGTGGAAATAATCGGAAACAGTTGCGTAAAGCTAACTGAATCAGGTTGTTTTAAATATGTATGGGGGTGGCTTTTTGAAGCCGATGGTAGCGGTTTGACTACGTTGGTCATTACCGTAGGTTGAGAAATTAAGTCATACTCAAAAATAAATTCCGGACCATCAGAACCCAGGGAAATGCGATCGCCAGGGTGCAATTCTTGACACTCAGACAGGCGTTTGCCATTTAAAAAAGTCCCATTAGCACTATTTAAATCACAAATTACCCAGCTAAATTTGTGTTCTGGGGATGAGGAGAGGGGACGAACCACGGCATGACGACGAGATACCATCCGATACATCATGGCATCCAAGACAACTTGGCAGGTTGGGTCGCGTCCAATTACCGCCTCTTTACTGGTGAGCAGCGAATAGCGAGAACCTGCTGCGGGAGCTGCTGCATTACCAGACACTAGCCGCAGAAATGCATTATGTCTTGTGTTTTTGCCTGTCATTTAGTTAGGGTGTCTTTCCAAACAAATTCATAACAACTAATATGGCTTGAGAACTTAATCTCAGCGACGCTTACAGCAGCATTGCTAAATACACTATAGCTTTACTTACAGCTAAGAAACTTTAAAGCTGATTTAAGATTTAAAATTGCTTAACTCACTAGTACCAAGCATTCTAGCTAATCAAATTATTTTCTGTGCTGTATTTGTCAAATATATTATTTAAACTTTATCGATTCTATAGATTAGAAAATTCAATCCCCTCAAATCTTAGTACTATTTAAAACATTTTTTTAATCGGATAATAATTGTTTGAGACTAACATTTTCTAACTTTATAGCATTTCCCATGCTCGTGAGGTACAATTTTTTTTAGTTTGAGGGAATAGGGAATAGAGAATAGGGAATTGGTGTGTACTTCAGCATTAAAAAGGCTATATTCATGGAGTTACAAAGTTTTTTAGTTTGAGGGAACACACCGAACAGGGAACAGGGGAAAAAATGGGTGTGTACTTCAGCATTAAAAAGGCTTTATACCGCCTTTTGCTGAGGAATATTTTTGTTTAGATAAAAGCCCGTGACGAGGATTGAACTCGTGACCTCACCCTTACCAAGGGTGTGCTCTACCACTGAGCCACACGGGCAAAAAAATTGATTTTTGGGTTGAGAGCTATAAAACAGTGAAATTACCAGTCACTGAATAATTATAGCTCACAACTTGAGAAGTGGTGGGCCGGGCTGGATTTGAACCAGCGTAGGCGCTAGCCAACGGATTTACAGTCCGTCTCCATTAACCACTCGGACACCGACCCATTTGTCTCACGATTACTAACATTAGCACCGGCTTCGAGAAATTGCAAGGGGGTAACCAAAAATATTTGACTCATTGCTGAAAATTCTGGTATTCCTAACCTAGCCCTCGTTCGGTATACCGCCCCCATGGTGTCTACCCTAACTTGTTCACCATTTGTCACAATAAAAAGACTGTTACATCAGTTCCAGGAAAATATCGGCCAAAAATTAGCCTCAGTTGTCAGCTGTGGTGACGCTATGCCATAAAAATAATTTGGGACGAGTAGACAATCATGGACGAAAATAAACAGGTAAACAATACAAGCCAGCAATTGGGTGAACCAATAGAGGTATCAATGACGAGTGACTCACCAGCCCCTACCAACCCTAACGTATCTGGCGCAGGGTGGTTTCCTGAGCAAGTGACAACACCAGATAAACTATCGGAAGATACAACCATTTCACCAGAAAATGGTGTTCCTGCCACTGATACAACTGAATTAGAAACCGCTGCTGTAGCGGAATTGACTCAACAAATTGAATCCCTCAAAGTGCAACTAGAAGAACGCGGTACTCAATATATGAGGATTGCCGCAGATTTTGAAAATTACCGCAAACGTACCAGCAAAGAAAAAGAAGATCTGGATTTGCAAGTGAAGCGGAATACTATTTTGGAATTGCTCCCCATAGTTGATAATTTTGAGCGGGCGCGAGCGCACCTCAAGCCACAAACTGATGGTGAGATGACAATTCACAAAAGTTATCAAGGGGTTTATAAACAACTAGTAGAATCTCTCAAACGCCTGGGTGTATCACCAATGCGTCCAGAAGGGGAACAGTTTGACCCCAATGTCCATGAAGCGGTTATGCGGGAAGCAACGGATGAACATCCCGAAGGAACAGTTTTAGAAGAATTAGTACGTGGATACTACTTAGGCGATCGCGTGCTGCGCCATTCAATGGTCAAGGTAGCAGCGCCCAAGGAAGACACATCACCCGTACAACAAGATCAGTCTTCAGCTAAAAGTTAAACTGTAGTTACTGGTGTCGCATTTTAAGTTGGGGTATGACCAGTCATCCCCGGGCTGCATGTCCTTGTGGGTGGAGTGAATCTAAAATACTCATTGCCCTACCTAGGGCGGTAATAAGACCAATGTCAACTACCTACACTCGCCCTTCTGGGGAGTGTAGGCTTCTGGTAGATGGGGGGGTTATCATGGACTAGAGATCCCCAGAGTAGAATGTCAGCAAACAGCGGTGGGGGGTTTTCCGTACCTAATTGTGCGGCTAGCTCCTATAGTTGATCAGCAAAGGTTTACCCTGGGAAGTAGCACAATTGTACAAGAGACAGTTTATTGTCCAACTTTGGCTATTTGTGTGGTTTGCTTTTAATTTACTGCATCTTTTTATGAAAGGTAAAAGGTAAAATCGATAATATATTAATATGAATATTAATAAAAATTAACTTTTTATTTCTGCCTAGTTTCCGGCAAGCCGCCCTTCAAAGAACACTAAGTTATCCAAAGCAGTCACCTGAGGGAGTTTTTGCCCCCAGGACAACAACCGGAGTAAAGATTTTCCTGACTGGCATACTGTTACCAGTAGCGAGTCCTCCAGGATATGACTTACCCTAGGATAGCAAGTGTCTGTGGCGTTGATTGCCTTGTTGCTTTCTTCCTCCTAACTTTTACCTTTGCTATATGGCCCGCGACTATTATGAAATTCTGGGTGTCTCTCGTGACGCCGACAAAGAAGACATCAAACAAGCTTACCGCCGTTTAGCCCGGAAGTATCACCCAGATGTGAACAAAGAACCGGGAGCCGAAGATCGGTTTAAGGAAATTAACCGCGCTTATGAAGTGCTTTCTGAGCCGGAGATTCGAGAACGATATAACCGTTTTGGTGAAGCTGGTATTTCCGGTGGCGCAGGCGCAGGCTTCCAAGACATGGGCGATATGGGCGGCTTTGCCGATATCTTTGAAAGTATTTTCAGTGGCTTCGCTGGTGGCGGTATGGGCGGTCAAACGCAACGGCGGCGCAGCGGACCAGTACGGGGTGACGACTTAAGGTTAGACCTGAAGTTAGAGTTTCGCGAAGCTGTATTTGGTGGGGAAAAAGAAATTCGCATTTCCCATTTAGAGGTCTGTGGTGTCTGTAACGGTTCGGGTGCTAAACCAGGTACTCGCCCTCGTACCTGTTCCACTTGTGGCGGTTCGGGTCAAGTCCGGCGTGTGACTAGAACACCTTTTGGTAGCTTTACTCAAGTCTCAACTTGTCCTACCTGTAACGGTACGGGAACAGTGATTGAAGATAAATGTGATGCTTGTGATGGTAAAGGGACAAATCAAATACCCAAAAAACTAAAAATTACCATTCCCGCAGGGGTAGACAATGGCACCCGTTTACGGATATCCCAAGAAGGGGATGCTGGTCAACGTGGCGGTCCGCCGGGGGATTTGTATGTCTACTTATTTGTGAATGAAGATGAATTATTCCAGCGGGATGGCATTAATATTCTCTCAGAAATTAAAATTAGCTACCTGCAAGCTATTTTAGGCTGCCGTTTGGAAGTAGAAACAGTAGAAGGCCCGGTGGAAATGGTTATCCCCGCCGGTACCCAGGCGAATACAGTCATGAAGCTGGAAAACCGGGGTGTACCTCGTTTGGGCAATCCTGTCAGTCGCGGAGACCACCTGCTGACGATCTTAATTGACATTCCTACCAAGGTGACCCCCGAAGAACGGGAATTACTCGAAAAGCTCGCTAAAATTAAGGGAGACAGGACTGGTAAAGGTGGTCAAGGCTTCTTGGGGAATCTGTTTAAGTAATGAAATCTTCTCACCTTTCAACTCCCGATGCTCAACTTGACCTGCGTGGTACTCCTTGTCCGATTAATTTTGTGCGCACAAAATTATTCTTGGAAAAAATGCCGCCGGGAGGTTTGCTAGAAGTATGGCTAGATTCTGGAGAACCTATTGAGCAAGTCCCTGATAGCTTGACTATGGCAGGTTATCAGGTTGAGCAAATTACAGATTGCATGGGCTATTTTTCTTTGTTGGTAAGCCGTCCCGCTGCTGCTGGCCCATGACAACAGTCAAAACTATGCCAACTAATGGGCAGTTACTCGGTACGGTGCTAGCCGTGCAAGCTAATTTTTATCGCGTGCGGCTGGATGTAGAAGTGGGGGTTCTGGATGATCTAGCACCCCCTATCCTGCTTTGTACCCGCAGAACTCGCTTGAAAAAAATTGGTCAACAGGTAATGGTGGGCGATCGCGTCATTGTTTCTCAGCCAGATTGGTCTGGTGGTAGGGGCGCAGTTTCAGATGTTCTCCCCCGTGAAAGTCAATTAGACCGTCCAGCGATCGCCAATGTTGACCAAATCCTGCTAGCATTTGCGCTCACAGATCCACCTCTGGAGCCTTATCAACTAAGTCGGTTTCTGGTCAAGGCGGAATCTACTGATGTGGATGTGCTGTTATGTCTAAATAAAAGCGATTTAGTCTCGCCACAGGTACAACAGGAAATTAGCGATCGCCTGGAGGGTTGGGGGTATAAACCCCTATTTATCAGCGTCAAAAATGGTATTAATATTGACGAATTAACTAACTATCTGAATCATAAAATTACTGTCATTGCTGGGCCTTCTGGGGTGGGTAAATCCAGCCTGATTAATACCCTCATACCCACTCTTAACCTGCGAGTGGCAGAAGTTTCTGGTAAACTAGCACGTGGTCGCCATACAACGCGCCATACAGAATTATTTGAATTGCCAGGGGGTGGTCTACTCGCAGACACTCCCGGATTTAATCAACCGGATTTGGATTGTAGTCCACAAGAACTAGTATATTACTTCCCAGAAGCTAGAGAGCGGTTAGCAGTGTCTAGCTGTCGATTTAGTGACTGTTTGCATCGAGACGAGCCTGATTGCGTGGTGCAGGGTGACTGGGAAAGGTACGAACATTACTTAGAATTTTTAGAACAAGCGATCGCGCGTCAAACTCAGCTGCAACAACAAGCCGATCCTGAGTCAACACTGAAAATTAAAACCAAAGGTAAAGGTAAGCAGCAATATGAACCAAAGTTAGAGAGTAAAAAATATCGTCGCGTTTCCCGGAAGACACAGTTACAAGCATTAGAACAATTATATCAAGATGCGGAAGACTAACAGACTAAAGGGCGGTTTTTTCTCATTAGCCGTGAGCAAATATTGTGAAAGGTAAAGGTCAACAGAAAACTCAACTCACGATCCCATAAAGTCCTAAAATATTGTTAATTTCCCTCATCCCTCCTCCTTCAACTTACAGTAATACCCTTAAATAACTATGGCTATCGGCTACGTCGCCCTCGTACTTCACGCGCATCTACCCTTCGTTCGTCACCCAGAAAGTGACTATGTATTAGAAGAAGAATGGCTTTATGAAGCCATCACCGAAACATACATTCCTTTATTAAAAGTATTTGAGGGCTTAAAGAGAGACGGTATCGACTTTAAAATTACCATGAGTATGACACCGCCTCTGGTGTCCATGCTCCGTGACCCCCTACTGCAAGAACGCTATGACGCACACTTAGCCAAATTAGAAGAACTGACAGAACTAGAAGCCGAGCATAATATCAATAATGGCCATCTTCGTTACCTAGCTGAACACTACGCCACTGAGTTTAACGAAGCGCGTCAGGTATGGGAAAAGTACAATGGTGATTTGGTAACAGCATTTAAGCAATTCCAAGATACTAATAACCTAGAAATTATTACTTGTGGTGCTACCCACGGCTATCTACCACTGATGAAAATGTACCCCCAAGCGGTGTGGGCGCAAATTCAAGTAGCTTGTGAACACTATGAGCAAACCTTTGGCCAATCCCCCAGAGGTATTTGGTTACCAGAATGCGCTTACTATGAAGGTGTGGAGCGAATGCTGGCGGATGCTGGTTTACGCTATTTCCTCACGGATGGACATGGGATTTTATACGCCCGTCCCCGCCCCCGCTTTGGTACTTATGCGCCAATTTTTACAGAAACTGGTGTGGCGGCTTTTGGTCGAGACCATGAATCTTCTCAGCAGGTATGGTCATCTGAGGTGGGTTATCCGGGTGCAGCAGAATATCGGGAATTTTACAAGGATTTGGGCTGGGAAGCCGAATATGAGTACATTAAGCCCTATATTATGCCCAATGGTCAACGCAAAAATACCGGCATTAAGTATCATAAAATTACCGGGCGGGGTTTAGGTCTTTCCGACAAGGCACTTTATGATCCCTATTGGGCAAGGGAAAAAGCGGCAGAACACGCTGCGAACTTCATGTATAATCGTGAACGACAATCTGAGCATTTACACGGTATCATGGGTCGCCCGCCAATTATCGTTTCGCCCTATGATGCAGAGTTATTTGGCCACTGGTGGTATGAGGGACCCTGGTTTATTGATTACCTGTTCCGCAAGTCATGGTATGATCAACAAACTTATAAAATGACTCATCTAGCTGATTATTTACGCGCAGAACCCACTCAGCAGGTTTGTCGTCCTTCCCAGTCGAGTTGGGGTTATAAGGGTTTTCATGAGTATTGGTTAAATGAAACAAATGCTTGGATTTATCCACATTTACACAAAGCAACGGAACGGATGATTGAAATATCCCGCTTGGAAGCTGAAGACCAATTGCAAGAAAAGGCTCTCAACCAAGCTGCGCGGGAACTTTTACTAGCACAGTCTTCTGACTGGGCTTTTATTATGCGGACAGGAACTATGGTACCTTATGCTGTACGCAGAACGCGATCGCACTTGATGCGTTTTAATAAGCTCTATGAAGATGTGAAAATTGGTAAGGTTGATAGTGGTTGGTTAGAAAAGGTGGAATTAATGGATAATATTTTCCCTGACATCAACTATCGGGTTTACCGTCCTTTATAGGATAGCTGTTAAAACCCATTTCCCTGGCTTCTCACCAGAGGTTGGGGATTAGTATTTTGAGTTTTTTGTGTTTCTTGACATCTCCCCCGGTTGAAACACAGGGGATTCTAAACTGATTACGATATGATTTACTTAATCTATTAAATAAATCACATTGTTTTGGGAGTGTCAAAGCTCCCCTACCCACCTTGGCTAAGGTTATATTTAGCTGTGTGGCTACTTAGGCAGAGCATCTTTTGGGTTTTTCACCATATTTATGGATGCTTTTTTGATTTTAACTGAACAGAAATGCTTTGTAAATGCCTGTCAAAGCTTTTTGTGTTAAGGATACGACAGGATAAATCCTTTTGAGTCACGTTTCATCCCCTCTCTAAAGAGTAGGGGTTCTCACGCTCCCACTATATTCTGATAGGGTTTTTGGTTCTGTATGCTCAGTGATCAAGCCTTTTTTATACCAATGGAGTAGAAACCAAGTTCCCTATTCCCTATTCGCTGCAATTTTTCCATCTTTAGGTTAAGTTTGAAGTAATTTGGTGATTTAATCCCAGGAGCTATTGCTATGGATGTACTGATTGAATCTACAAGGGATTTTGAGCAGGATTTAGAGCAATTTAGTAATACAGAAAAATTTAAGATTATTAAAAAATTGAATAGCTATGTTGAGTTACTCTCAATAGACAAAAATCTGTTTTACAAACATAGCGCACAGTTAAGAAATATCAGACTCAAGGAAAATTATGATTCTTCTATCTATTCTCTGAGGATTAATGAAAATCTGAGAATTATTCTCACGATTGATGATGATCCTATTTTTGAGAGAACTGTAATCACTTTATTTAGAGCAGTTAAGGCTGAAGATGCAGCAAAAGCATATAATTCAGTTGCAGAAACTCTTTATCAAGATTTCACTATAGAGAATCCAGAGATTGAGGTTCCTACTTGCTAATGGTAAAAATTAAGCCCCTTTTAGATGAGTATGGTGTCATCCATGAAGCAATTAAGATTTTACCACAAGATTTGAAACTTGATTTTCTGGAAGCTTTGGCGGAATTGCAGGATAATGAGTGTCATAGAACCAGAAACTTTCCTAAAACCCGACTCCATAAAGTCACAGGCATTAAACAAGCTATATATAGAGCAGACATCGATAAAATATCAGGATGGCGCATCCATATTCAATATATTGAAGGAAAAATACATTTAAAAGACATCATCGAAGGTCAACAACATGATGATGTGATTAAAGTGATTAAGTCAAAGAAAGATAGGTACGAATAAACATTGTCAAACCCCTATAGCTTAAGCCATGCTACGCTGTTACAAACAAAAATACGTCCGCCATCCCGGATAAATCCTGCAGCTAATCAAACTGAATACTGGAATTTTGCCTAGTTTACTGATTTGAGAATCTCCGGGAATCTGGACAAGTTCAGGTGATAGAGTTAATTATCATACATGAAATGATTGGGGTTATCACTCTCCTCCACAGGCCAATCCTCATTTTCGCCACCAATATATAAATCTTCTATAGTCACATATTCCTCATTTAACTGTTTGAGAGCGTTGATTAAAATGTCAAGAGCGATCGCATCTGCGGTTCCCATGTCAAACCAACAACGGGCCCATTGTCCTTCATACTCAAACTCGCCCATATTGTGCATGAGTGCCAATAAGCTTTTATCATACCCTTGGGAGTCATAATTCATATAGCTGATTTCCAGTCCTGTTTCTTGAACTTGGAGATTTTCGGCATTAAATGCGCCTAATTTTCCCAGATAGAACCAAGAGTTAAAAACTTCTTCTACGTATTGCTTTTCACCTTCAGATGGAATTGTACTGAACTTTAACCAAATCCACACATCAAAAGGGTTAATTTCACGGAACTGAATTTGCATCGCGGGGGAATATTTAGGTTACTTTCAAAATCAGCATATCAGGCTAGGGAACGGGAAGACGCGACGAATCGCGCCTGTATGTGATTATTCCCCATTTTCAGTTAATTATTCCAACTATTCAGGGTGTTAAAGGTATTATTACGTTCCCGCTCTATTTGTTTGACCAAATCCCCTGGAAGTTGGGATCTTTTAGCCAAGGCTTTGTCGAAGTTAACTACAGCTTCTTGGATGATTGACTGACTTTTAATTTGTTGTCCTTGTTCTCTGAGGATTTGAGCTTTGAGATAATACAATTCTGGATGTTCAGATGTAGTTTTTAAAGCACTGTTGACATATTCTAAAGCCTGGGAATACTGTTTTAAATCCCGATAAGCAACGGCTATACCTCTATCCGCCAGGTATTTAGGTCCAGCATTCACCTTTAATCTAGCAATTGCATCATCGGGATTGGCGAAGGGTAAATTTACAGCTAGCATCAAGTCCATATAGCCTTTGAGTAAATTCAGTTCTGGATCTTGAGGGGCGATCGCCTCAGCCCTGTCTAAATATTGATATACTTGACGCAGGCGAGTTAAAGCTTGTGGCGCACCTCTGAGGGTACCTTCACGGGTAATAATTGTTGCTCCTTGAAAAAAGTGTCCCACAGCGGTGTATATATTCCCACGTAATTCGTCTGTAGCAATCAGTTTTTCTGCGGCTTCTAGGGTTTTCTGGCTATAAGTCTCCAGTTTGGCTAAATCTTTATTGGCGTAGGCTAAAGAGGCCTTCATGGCGTAAGCTAAAGGTTCGTTGGGTTCGGTGGATATCGCTTTTTCCAGGTAACTTTCGGCGGCTAGATAATCACCTTTTTGGAAAATTGCCTTAAAAGCGGCTTCTGTATTGTCTCCAATATTACGAGGTTCATTGCTTCGGAATGGGTCTCCGGCTAAAGAGGGATTAACCCATAAATTAAGTGCTATGACTGCTGTAAAGGTTGTCTGAGCTAGCTTGGTGAGTTGAGAAAGGCGTTTATTCATGGTCACCCTAAAAAATAAATATTGTTAACATCGTGGCCAGTAATACTTAAAATCCCGAGAAAATTAACTATAATTCCTATCGCTTTCAACCTCAATATTGTACAAAGGTAGACTGTGGTTGTCATGGCTAGTTCCCGTTGTCCCTTGTCTTTTTTGCAGGTGAAGTCTGTCAGAGTCTAGAAAAGGAGAACAGCGGTTAAGCTATGGAAAATTATCATCACGAGTGATTCGCCAACTTTTTATTAGTCCTGACAAATGCTCTATATTAGAAATCTCAGTTATCATCCTACAGCCAGCCCAGTGGCGATTCTAAAATCGATTAATCTAGAATTAGCACCCCAGCAGCTGGGTATGATTATTGGTCCGAGCGGTTCAGGTAAAAGTACTTTACTAGAAATTTTATCTGGACTAGCTGAACCAACTTCAGGGTCAGTTTTTTGGCGGGAACAAGAACTTATCCCCGAACAGCTACAACAATTAGCTGGGTTAGTGTTTCAGTTCCCAGAGCGGCACTTTTGCGGTGGTACAATTTTAGAAGAATTGCGTTTAGGACATCCTGAATTAGGTTCACAGCGAGTTAGACAAGCATTAAGCGCCGTGGGGTTAGAGCATTTATCCCTTGGTGCAGCACCCCATGCTTTAAGTGGTGGACAGCAGCGGCGTTTGGCTTTGGCTGTGCAATTGATTCGTCAACCCAATATATTATTATTGGATGAACCCACAGCAGGTTTAGATTGGTCAATGCGTCAGCAATTAGTTAATTTATTAGCGAAACTCAAAGAAGATTGGATGCTGTTGATTGTCACCCATGATGCTGGGGATATGCTGGCGATCGCTGATCGTTGTTGGACACTGAACCACGGTGAACTACAGTCAGTAGAACCGGAGATCCTCAAAGCGAAAATTAAAGAAACCCAAACACCTGTATAAAACAGTTAAATACTGACTGATGACTAACTCATTGCCAGAAATGGCACATATATGGCAGCATACCCTGAATTGGCTACCCCAGGAAGAGCAGCAACACAAATTTCAGCAGTTGTATGAATTAATTATAGAAGGTAATCGGCAATTAAACTTAACTCGCATTACCGAACCACAAGAATTTTGGGAAAAACATCTTTGGGACTCACTACGAGGAATTGCACCACAAGGGGGATTGATTCCATCTGTTTTAGAAAATGCTTCTGTAATTGATATTGGTACAGGTGCGGGTTTTCCCGGTGTTCCCGTAGCAATTGCTCTGCCTAATTGTGAAATTACTCTGGTAGATTCAACCAGAAAGAAAGTTAATTTTATTGACGATGTATTGACTAAATTAACTCTTAGCAATAGCAAAACTGTGGTTGGGAGGGCTGAGGAAATAGGTCATCATCCCCAGTACCGCAAAACCTACGATGTAGCTTTAATTAGGGCTGTTGGTAATGCGGCGGTTTGTGCGGAGTATACTCTACCATTACTTAAACAGGGTGGTTTGGCTGTAATTTATCGTGGTAATTGGACTGTAGAGGAAACTACAGCTTTGCAAAATGCTGTTAGCCAATTAGGTGGGGTAATTGAATTAGTTGATCAATTTACCACACCTTTAACTAACAGCATGCGTCATTGCTTATATTTGCGGAAAGTTGCAACTACCGCAGCTAGTTTTCCCCGCGCTGTTGGTATACCGACTCAAAAGCCCCTATGAGTTTATGCTAAACCCAATCTATCCAAAATAAAAGCGTCTTCAAAAGCTAGCTCTCGCAAGCTTTCATAACGTCCAGATGGTCCGCCATGTCCGGACTCCATGTTGGTTTTGAGCAACAGCAGATGATCATCTGTTTTCAGTTCCCGGAGTTTGGCTGTCCATTTGGCGGGTTCCCAATATTTGACCCGGGAATCATTTAAACCGGCGGTAATCAATGTATCTGGGTAATCTGTGGCGGCGACGTTATCATAGGGTGAGTAGGATTTCATGTAGTCATAATAAACTTTGTCGTTGGGATTTCCCCATTCTTCCCATTCCATTGCTGATAGGGGTAGGGAAGTATCTAAAATTGTGGTGACTACATCCACAAAGGGAACGTTAGCTACAACCACTTTAAACAAATCAGGACGCATATTCATTACTGCACCCATCAATAAACCCCCCGCACTACCCCCGGTAATTGCTAGGCGATCGCACCTTGTCCAACCTTGACTAATTAAATACTCTGCACAGGCAATAAAATCTGTAAAGGTGTTCTTTTTTTGTAAAAATTTGCCTTGTTCATACCACTTGCGCCCCATTTCTTCACCACCACGAATATGAGCAATGGCAAATACTACTCCCCGATCTAATAGTGTTAGTCTGGTGGATGAAAATGATGGGGGGTAAGAGGAACCATAGGCACCGTATCCTGTGAGTAACAAAGGGTTTTTACCATCTTTATTGGTTCCCCGTTTGTAAACAATGGAGATGGGGACTTTTGTCCCGTCCGTGGCGGTGGCCATGAGCCATTGACTTTCATATTGACTGGGGTTGTATCCTCCCAAAACTTCCGTCTGTTTTTTTAATTCCCGCTGATTTGTTTCCATGTTGTAATCAAAAACAGATTGGGGAGTAATTAAAGAAGTATAATTAAACCGCAGTACTTGAGTGTTAAATTCTGGGTTACTACCTTCAAAAAATTCATAGGTTGGTTCTGGGAAAATTATATTATTTTCCTCTCCTGTCGATAGGTTTTGTACCCTTGCAGTTTGCAATCCGCCTTTTCTTTCATAAATTACCAGGTGATTGGCAAACAGACTGACCCCTAATAATAGCACATCTTCTCTGTGGGGAATGATGGTTTCCCAATTTTCTAGGGATGGGTTATCTACAGGTGTTTTGACTAATTTAAAATTAGTGGCTGCGTCGTTGGTGACAATATAAAAGTTATTATTATGATGGTCTACATCATATTCTACTCCTGTAGTCCGGGGGCGAATGATCTGAAAATTACCATAAGGATTATTAGCATCTAAATAGTGAATTTCTGTGGTGATGCTACTTTGCATCACCATGAATATATATGATTGGCTGCGGGTTTTCTCAACGTGTAAATGATAGATATCATCTTTTTCTTCATATATCAATACATCTTCTTGCGGACAATTTCCTAATTTATGTTTTAGGAGTTGGTAGGGACGATTAGCATCATCAATTCTAGTGTAAAATGCTGTTTGATTATCGTTACTCCAGGCCAAGGAGAAATAAGTTTTGGGAATGGTTTCTGGATATAACTGATGTGTGTTGAGGTCAAGGAAACACAACAGATATTCCTCTGAGCCTGTAGTATCAAAAGAATAAGCTAATATTTGATGATTGGGGCTGATGGCAAATACACCTAAATCAAAAAAATCGTGACCTTGAGCTAATTCATTTTCATCTAAGAGGATTTCTTCTGGTGCTTCTAAACTACCTTTTTTCCGGCAATGAATGGGATAGGATTTACCGGCTTCAGTACGAGAATAATAATAATATTCATCTTTTCGGGATGGAAATGATAAATCTGTTTCTTTAATGCGGGAGAGCATTTCATTGTAAAGCTGGGTTTGCAGCGCTTCTGTATGCTGCATCATTGCTGCTGTATAGGCGTTTTCTGCTTCTAGATAGGGGATGAGTTGTGGGTGGTCTAGGTCACGCATCCAAAAGTATTTATCTAGACGGCGATCGCCATGCAATTCTAAAACCTGGGGGTGTTCCTCAGCAATGGGCGGTGTGACTATTTTGTTTAAAACTTGGTCTTTATTCATTAATGTTTAACCTATGGTCAATCAAGTACTCACTAGCTATTCCTCAGGTAAGATGAGCTAGAAATTTTAGTTGGGCGATGAGAGTTTCTCTTTAAACTACATAAGCCAAGTGCTGGTATTACTCCGAGAATGATAGCTTTAAATGATTGTTCACTCCAATACAATATAGGAGTATGATGTATTTGGGGCATCAAATTTCGTACTAAGGAAAGAAACCCAGTAAAAAGACTGATACCTAAAAAGCATACAGAAGGCAGGAAAATCCATAACCAGGCTGGTTTGGCGTAGCGTCGCAACACTAACCATTGGCACAGTCCTAGCCAGATACCGCTGGAAATATAGAGAATTGTTGACAAAAGTCCTGTGATGGCAAACTCAGGAAAAATATATCTTACCCAGTTCATGGTAGCGGTGTAGGCAATCAACCAACCTGCACTGGTAGCTACTGTCCATAGCCTACCGGAAATATAGCTACCTAGAACAAGGGCTTGATCGGCGGCAAAAACTACTGCAAATATCATGCTGCTGAGTATTTTGACCCAAGGGAAAGAATCGGTAGCAGCTAAATTGCCCAGGATGATCCCTTCTAAAGCTATGCTGGCTATGGTAGCTACAAACCATCCGCAGATAGTGATCAAGGTAAACTGAAGAAAAAACTTGCGTCTTTCCAGTGGGGGTATTAAGAAATTTTTCGAGTGGGGGGGTAGATGCAACATGGATTGAATGATGAAAGTACAGCATTAACTGTTATGCTGAGAGGTCACCCTCTGGAAAAAGCTTATCTAGTGAATGATAAGCTAAACAGTGGCATAAAAATAATCACTTAGGAAGAAGTGTTAAATGGGTGTTTCGTTAACGGCTCCTCATCTCCTCCGAGCTGCGCGTGGTGAAGTAGTAGATCGTCCTCCCGTCTGGATGATGCGACAAGCAGGACGATATATGAAAGCATATCGAGATTTAAGGGAAAAATATCCTTCTTTCCGCGATCGCTCGGAAATTCCCGAAGTGGCGATCGAAGTTTCCTTACAACCTTGGAAAGCATTCCGCCCAGATGGGGTAATTTTATTTTCGGATATTGTTACCCCTTTACCTGGTTTAGGTATTGAAATGGATATTGCAGAGGGTAAGGGTCCAATTATTCATTCCCCCCTACGGAGCCAAGCACAAATTGATCAGCTGCGTCCCTTAGAACCAGAAGTATGTCTACCCTTTATTAAGACTATCTTGCAGGCTTTACGTCAGGAAGTGGGTAATCAGTCTACGGTTTTAGGCTTTGTGGGCGCACCGTGGACATTAGCAGCTTATGCGGTGGAGGGTAAGGGTTCTAAAACCTACTCCGTAATTAAAAATATGGCCTTCTCAGACCCGACTATGTTGCATCAGCTGTTGGCTAAATTGGCCGATGCGATCGCTGTTTACACTCGCTATCAAATTGATTGCGGCGCTCAAGTGGTGCAGATGTTCGACTCTTGGGCCGGTCAACTCAGTCCCCAAGATTATGATACCTTTGCTCTCCCCTATCAGCAACGGGTGTTTGAGCAAGTTAAACAAACTCATCCTGATACACCGTTAATTTTGTTAGTTAGCGGTAGTGCGGGGGTGTTGGAAAGAATGCCAAAATCAGGTGCTGATATTGTCACCGTAGATTGGGCTGTGGATATGGCCGAAGCTCGGGCGAGATTGGGTAAACAGGTCAAGGTTCAGGGAAATCTTGACCCCGGTGTTTTATTTGGTTCTCAGGATTTCATCCGCGATCGCATTATTGATACAGTGCGTAAGGCTGGTAATTGGGGTCATATCCTCAATCTCGGTCATGGTGTGCTACCAGAAACACCAGAGGAAAATGTGGCTTTCTTCTTTGAAACAGCAAAGCAACTCAAAGCTGTAGGAGTTTAGTTGTATTTCCTCAATCGGCTGTGGGGTGGGCATCTTGCCCGCCCTTATTATATTATACCCCCAACAAATCTTGTTGAGTGGGCATCTTGCCTGCCCCATGATATAGTTTAAGTATTAATTTAAGTATTAATTTAAGTATTAATTTATCAGAAAATACCATGCAAGAAAAACGGATTTTAGTCACTGGTGCCAGTGGTTGTATAGGTCATTATATCACAGAAGCTTTAATTGAAAATACCAGTCACGAGTTATATTTACTGGTGAGAAACCCGGCAAAATTACAAGTTGATACTCAAGTGCGATCGGGTATCAATGTGATTGAGGGTGATATGCAAAAACTTGACTTATTGGCTGATTTGTTACCCACAATTGATACCGCAGTCCTGACCGCTACCGCTTGGGGAGGTGAGCAGACCTTTGATGTGAATGTCTCTAAGACCCTAGAGTTAATCAAAATGCTCGACCCCCAACGCTGTGAACAGGTAATTTATTTTTCCACAGCTAGTGTGTTAGACCGTCATAACCAACCCCTCCCGGAAGCGGGGGAAATTGGTACTGACTATATTCGTTCTAAATATGATTGTCTGCAAAAGATGTCCCAGCTAGAAATCGCCGGGAAAATTACTAAGGTTTTCCCTACCTTAGTTTTGGGTGGGGATGAGACTAAGCCCTATTCCCATCTAACAGGGGGGATTGCAGAAGTCACTAAATATATTAACCTAATTCGCTTTTTGCAGGTAGATGGCAGTTTTCATTTTATCCATGGTCAAGATATTGCCACCGTGGTAGAGTATCTAATAGATTCCCCCCCCCAGGCAAATCAAACCCGTCAATTTGTTTTAGGACAACCAGCTTTAACAGCTAACCAAGCAGTGGCGGATGTCTGCGCCTATCTCAATAAAAAAATTTACTTTCGTATTCCTCTATCTTTGGCTTTAGCTAATTTAATTATTACTATATTTCGTATTCAAATGGCGGATTGGGATAGATTCTGTATGAACTATCGTCATTTTAGTTATGAAAATGTGATTAATCCTGGTATTTGGGGTTTGCCAAACTACTGTGCAACCATGAGGGATGTTTTAAGAATTAGCGGTGTCAAGGAGGGGAAAGTATGAAGGGTTTAGTTTTAACCGTGGTGGTCTGGGTGTTAATCTCAACTGTTAAAGGAACAAAAATTAATTGAGGAGGCTGAAAAATATCACCTGCCACTTTCTATAAATCACTAATTGATCTGTGTTAACCTGTTACCAAAAGTTGTGTTTTGAACTCGCTGATATTCCTATTGCGTGGGGAATTGCTCCGATTTAAGTTACAGTTGGGATAACTATCACAGTGTGAGGATTAATACTATATGCGAATCTTACTGGTATATCCAATATTTCCCAAAACCTTTTGGTCTTACGAAAAAATCTTGGCATTAGTCGATCGCAAAGTTTTATTACCACCTTTGGGTTTAGTAACAGTGGCGGCAATTTTACCCCAAGAATGGGAGTTTAAGCTAGTTGATCGCAATATTCGCCCGGTGACAGCAGCAGAATGGGATTGGGCGGATGTGGTAATTTTCTCGGCCATGATTGTCCAAAAGCAAGATTTATTAGGGCAAATTCAAGAAGCAAAACAACGTGGTAAGTTAGTGGCTGTGGGTGGTCCTTATCCCACTTCTGTACCCCACGAGGTACAAAATGTCGGTGCTGATTTTCTGATTCTCGATGAAGGGGAAATCACCCTACCCATGTTTATTGATGCTATTCAACGGGGTGAAACTTCTGGAGTTTTCCGCGCTACAGAAAAACCTGATGTCACAACTACGCCCATCCCGCGGTTTGATTTACTAGAATTGGATGCCTATGATATGATGTCGGTGCAGTTTTCCCGTGGGTGTCCCTTCCAGTGCGAATTCTGCGACATTATTGTACTCTATGGCCGTAAACCCCGCACGAAAACCCCAGCCCAACTATTAGCAGAGTTAGATTACCTCTATAAGTTGGGTTGGCGGCGGGGTGTGTTTATGGTAGATGATAACTTTATCGGTAATAAGCGTAATGTGAAATTGTTACTCAAAGAGTTAAAAGTCTGGATGGCTGAACATCAGTATCCTTTCCGCTTTGACACTGAGGCCTCTGTGGATTTGGCACAAGATCCAGAAATGCTGGAGTTGATGGTGGAGTCTGGTTTCTCGGCGGTGTTCTTGGGGATTGAAACCCCAGATGAGGAGAGTCTGCAATTAACTAAGAAGTTTCAAAATACTCGCGGTTCCCTAGCTGATGCTGTGCAAACTATTATTAAGGCTGGACTGCGGCCTATGGCTGGGTTTATTATTGGCTTTGATGGCGAAAAAGCCGGCGCTGGCGATCGCATTGTCAGATTTGCCGAACAAGCGGCGATTCCCTCTACTACCTTCGCCATGTTACAAGCGCTACCCAATACAGCATTGTGGCATCGTCTCACAAAAGAAGGACGACTACGGGAAAATCAAGATGGTAACATCAACCAAACCACATTAATGAATTTCATCCCTACCCGTCCTCTGGAAGATATTGCCAGGGAATATATTGACGCGTTCTGTACTTTATATGACCCGATTAAATACTTAGACCGCACCTATCGCTGTTTCTTGATGATGGGTTTACCAAAATGGAAAGCCCCAGCTAAGATGCCAGAATGGGTAGTTGTGAAAGCGTTACTCATTGTCATTTGGCGACAAGGGATTAAACGGGAAACTCGTTGGAAATTCTGGCATCATTTATTTAGTATCCTCAAACGTAATCCGGGAGTTTTAGAACACTATATCTCTGCGTGTGCCCACAACGAGCATTTTCTAGAGTATCGCCAAATTGTCCGCGACCAGATAGAAAGTCAGTTGGCTGCGTATTTAGCACAAGGGAAAGAGGAACCTTATGTATTAGTAGAGAAAAAAGCCGAGGCGGTGGCTAGTTAGGAGATATCTCCCCAGGTAATGTAGAGACTCACTATCGCCAGTCTCTACATTACCGATGATTTTCCCCAGGACTCACACAAGTTAAGTTGATCCTGAATGACTTTCTTGATAGATGATTTCTTGAAACTGAATCATATCTTTTTGCGGGTCTGCATGAGCAACTTTTACTAATAGCTGTTCGCCTAATCCCACGGAACGTTTAAAGAACATGGGGAACTGTAGCCCTAGGTCTTCTAATAAGATTAGTCCTAAGTTGCTATCTTCTCGTAGCCACATTAACAGTGTGACATCCCACACTTTATCTGGATGACGGCGCAAATATTCTAAAGCCCAATATCTATTAGTTTGCCGTTCTACCATTGTCACTTCTTGGGTGGTAGATGTGACTGTCATCATCACTTCTTTGAGCTGTTCGGCGGAAAAAGGCGGAACATCACCGCGCAAATGGGCTTTAAGTTGAAAGTGAGTCAATAAGTCACTGTAGCGCCGGATGGGAGAGGTTGCTTGAGTGTAGGTATTTAAACCCAAACCAGCATGACGTACAGGGGTGATACTCATTTCACTCTTGGGCATACAACGGCGCATGGCGCAGGCGCGGACAAATCCGGCGGGGAGTAACAGCAGCTCCTCGTCTGGGGGTAATTCTGGTTGTGGTTGACCACGAAATGGCAAAGGTATATTGTGAAGTTGACCGTAACGGGCGGCTACTTCACCAGCCAAAATCATCATTTCTGCTACCAACTGCCGCGATGAGGAATCATCTAAAATATCAATGTCGATCTGATCGTTTTTAACTTTGATCATAGCCTCGGGCATACTGATGCTGATGGCTCCTTGATTATACCGCCAAGATTTGCGCCGTTTTGCCCAGTTGGCGATCGCCTCAATTTCAGGTTCTGCTTGCACTCCCAATTCCAGCATCTCATCTACATCTTCGTAGGTGAGGCGATAGGTAGGTTTAATCAAGCTCGGATGAATGGTATAATCTTCTATCCCCCCTGTTTGATCTAATACCACCCCAAAGCTCAAGGCGCAACATATCTTTCCCTGTACCAAGCTCATGGGGCCTGTTGCCAACAATTCTGGGAACATGGGAACCATACCCGTCGGCAAATAAACTGTACTTCCCCGTTTTCTGGCTTCCAGGTCTAATTCATCTTCTGGCGCTAACCAGCGGGTGGGGTCAGCAATATGCACCCACAATCGTTCCCGCCCTTCTGGAAGTAGTTCCCAACTTAAACCATCGTCTATCTCCGTCGTGCTTTCATCATCAATTGTGTATACCTTTAAACCAGACAGATCTAGGCGATTTGTATCTAAGTCAGTAGGGGGGGAATCTAAGCGTTGTTGCGCCACTTCTAATACCTTGCTAGGAAACTGAACCGGAATTGCGGAACGACGCACAAACAAGTTTTCATGAGCATCCCACCAACCCAAATCTATTAACAATTGCAAGGCTGCTGGGGGGGTAGCAGTACGACCGAGCATATTCATTGTTTCTAACACTGGAGCTGGGGGAGGATATGATCGGGCTAGGTTATCATAATTTACTCCTAACCGCACAACATCCGCCAGCAGAGCCGCGTATTTTTCCAGTGCTTCTAATCGCTGGCGGTCATGACGTTGCCAATCCACTGTTTCACCCCGCAGGGCTTGCTCTACACGAGCCAAAAATTCCTGCTGTCCCCTGGCTTTAAGTGCCTTAATTTCGATTTGGTGTTTTAGCTCTGCTACCTGAACAGCTGTTCGTGGTTCATAAGCGTCTCCCTTTTGCTTGAAATACAGTTTATCTTCTGATAACAAACAATGGGCGGCATAACAAGCAGCTGGTTCTGATTCGGAAAACAGCAGGTTGGCCATTTGCGCTGGTGTGACTGTTTCCCCATCTTCTACCAGTAATTCCCAAGCTACTTCTAAACTAGAGGGATCTATGTAAGGTTCAACTTGCCCTTGAAAACTCTCTATATCCGAGGACTTATAGGTTTGTCCGTTAACTATATAACTAATTTGTCTGGGGGCGAGGCTGTGGGATTGACCACGTTCATCGATCACAAACCAACGGGTCTTACCGTCCGGGCGTTCTACTACACCCAAACGGCGATCGCCTTGAACCCTAAATTCAACTAGCGTACCCTTCTCCACAACTCTCGCTATTTATTGGTGAACATTTTTAATAGTTTCAAGTTCTGAGTTAGGAGTTTTGATTCTTAACTCATCACTCATAACTCATGACTTGTTTTTACGCTTCTGCATTGACAAATGGCAATAAAGCCACAATCCGCGCCCGTTTAATTGCCACTGTCAAATCTCGCTGTTGCTTACAGGTCAGCCCTGTAATCCGACGTGGTAATATTTTACCCCGTTCGGTAATAAACTTGCGCAACAAATCAACATCTTTATAATCGATTGGTTCTCCTGGCTTAATGGGAGACAGGCGACGACGATAATAACTCATCTTTACTTAATTTCCTTATGAACAGTATGTTTGTTGCAATGGGTACAGAACTTTTTCAGCTCTAACCGGTTAGTCGTGTTGCGACGGTTCTTGGTGCTAGTATATCTGGAAACACCTGGCGATCGCTTATCTGGGTTACTACGACACTCAGTACATTCGAGTGTAACTATTATGCGGACACCTTTACTCTTAGCCATAATCTTAACAAACAGTCAAGCCTGAAGAGAATTAACACAAATTACTATCTTATCACACTTCGGCGCATTTTCTCAGCTAATCGCTTAATTTTAATATCTAAGGAGTAACCCCGGCGGGAAGAAACTATCAAAGTGCCAGCATAGCGATCATGGAGAGCTTGCTGCATCTGATTGTCAGACAAAGCCGCCCCACAGTCAATTGCTAAGGGAAGCAATAGCAGTATAGCCGTGGGATTAGCTATGATATTACTCAGGGCAATTGACACCAAAAGCGCACCAGTGCCGATTATAGCTTCTCGCTGTAGGAGCGATCGCATGGTAGGAACTCTGCCGGTGATTTCTCCATTGCTAACTTCTAGTACTTTTAGGTCAAAAGCCCAACGCCCTAAACTTTGTCCTTGATTGTTGTAAACTATCACCACCCGAAAAATTACCCAGAAGCATAGAAAAACGAGGATTTGCAGTATCTGGATACCAACTTGACCGCTTCCCAATATGGAACTAATTAACCAGACTCCCAAGAAATCCAGCCCCAAAGACATTCCTCGCCGCAAAATATCGGCTTGAGGATAGTGTATTTGGGGAACTCGTTCTATAGTCATAAAAAACGATGTGCAGAACCCATCTGAATTATAGTAGTCATTAAAGCTCAGTTAATCTCCCTTGGCACTAGCAGGAGTCCCTGAGAAACCTAGACCTAGTGGAAAACAGGTATAGGAGTGTGTCACATTACCGCCAAACCCGCACCATTTGAGAATTTTAGTCTATGCAACTACTTAAAACAACCGCTCCAGATTTTTCCGTTAGATTCAAAGCACTGGTGAGCGATCGCCGGGAAGCAACGGTTGATGTTAGTGGTACAGTGAAAAATATTCTGGCTGATGTGAAAGTGCGCGGCGATGTGGCAGTTAAAGAATATACCAGCCGCTTTGATCACTATACTCCCCCATCCTTGCATTTAAGCGCCGATTTTATTGCCGAACAAGCAGCACAATGTCCGCAAAATGTCAAGGAATCTCTCCAACTAGCAGCCGACAGAATCGGGTCTTTTCACCAAAAACAACTCCCCCAAAATATTGGTTACACCGACACAGCAGGAGTCAAACTAGGATTAAATTGGGTTTCCCTCTCCCAGGTGGGTATCTATGTCCCCGGAGGACGCGCCAGTTATCCGAGTTCTGTACTGATGAATGCCCTACCTGCTAAAATAGCGGGAGTGGATAGGATTGTTATGGCAGTACCTATGCCAGGGGGTGCGATTAACCCCGCAGTCCTCGCTGCTGCCCAAATTGCCGGGGTGACAGAAATTTATAGTATAGGGGGAGCCCAGGCGATCGCCGCTTTAGCCTATGGTACAGAAACTATTGCCCCTGTAGATAAAATTGTCGGTCCAGGTAACGCCTATGTTGCCGAAGCCAAACGCCAGGTATTTGGAACAGTGGGTATTGACAGTGTAGCTGGACCGTCGGAAATCTTGGTAGTAGCAGATAGCCAAAATAACCCAGAATGGATCGCCTGGGATTTACTCTCCCAAGCAGAACACGACCCCAGCGCCCAGTCAATTTTAATTACCGATTCTGCCCAGTTTGCCCAGGATGTGATCCAATCCATTGAGCAGATTCTCACCCATCTCCCCAGCAAAGAAGTAGCAACCGCCAGTTGGCAAAAACATGGCGCGGTGATTTTAGTCGAAGACCTCACCGACAGTATACCACTATTAAATCAGTTAGCTCCCGAACACGTGGAACTGTGCATAGATAACCCCCAAGAATTTGCTGATCAGATTAAATGTGCGGGGAGTATGTTTTTAGGACGTTACACCCCAGAAGCCATTGGGGATTACCTAGGCGGACCTAACCATGTACTTCCCACCGCCCGGTCAGCCCGTTTTGCCTCCGGTTTGAGTGTCTATGACTTTCTCAAGCGAATTACCTATTTAGAGTGTAATCAAGAAGCACTGCAAAAAATAGGTAAAGCCGCTGTAACTCTAGCAGAAACTGAAGGTTTACCAGCCCATGGCGGTAGCGTATCTATCCGCCTACAGTGACCCTCAGTTAATCACCTGACTCCCATGACTGCGGGGGTCATCTTGATTATTAACCGGTGCTACTGGGGCGCGAAATTCGGACACCTCCCCGCTAGTTGGCGCATAAGGTAAAGATGACCCGGTAACTAAGGCTTCTAAGTTACTGGCCATGACCGTACGGGGTTGATCTCCAATACTTTGGGCGATGGTTTCCCCCTCTTTACCTAAAAAGACAAAGTGGGGAATACCATCTACTCGGTATTTGAGCATCTCTGGGAGCCACTTGTTATTATCTACATTCAACATGACAAAGTTTACCCTGTCCCCATATTCTTGTTTGAGTTGAGCAACATCAGGAGCCATTTTTTGGCAGACAGTACACCAGTTAGCGTAAAATTCGACTATTGACGGTTTACCGTTGCTGGTAGCCATTTCTAAGGGAGTTGATGCTTTATCTAGGTCGGCTAAAGAGGCGGAGGCTGTCTGACTTTTCAATCCTAATATTAGAGCTACGCTCAGGGCGATCGCTACTATGGCAATTAAGAAGTTTCTCACCCTGGTTCCGGAGGTGGTTTGAGGCTGAGAAGTAGAATTAATAGGGGATTCTGTAGTCATGGTTAATTTATTAACAGTTATTAACTATTTTAATTTTTAGTTGATAAAAATATGATTGGGGGATGATTGCATCTGTACTCAGGCGATGTGCTTACAGCAGGGTTTCGCGATCGCCCTTGATAATGTAATCTATACAGTAATAACTCAGCTTTTCAGGGGTGTGTATAAATATGATGTCAACACCATAGATATATATTGTCTGTTCTATTGTCACTCACTTTAGTTACTAAGTAATTTATGTGACCCCTAAAAATGATATTTTAACTAACTGAATACACACTTAAAGCTGTACTGTTTTCACTCTAATGATATTCACAAAACTTTCAGCAACATAGCCACAAATTTCTATCATTAAATCAATACACTTAATTGCATTCTCAATAGTTTTGCCGGAATCTTTATATCTAATATTCGTCATATTTGGGACTTCTCTATGTAGGTCTTCAATTTGGTCTTGAATTTGGATTATATTAGATTCAGCTACTTCTAATTGGGCAATTAATTCGGCGGAAATAATATTGTGCCCAATATTTTTATTTTTAACATAAGTATCTACTGTTTGACAAGAACTCTTTATTTCATGTAATTTATGTTGGGCATATAATGATTTTAAAAATTTCTCAGATGCTTGATGTGCATGAAACATTATTGGCTGATAATCTAAATAAAAAGGATTTTTAAAAGCTGATAATGATATATTGATATCAAAAATACCAGCAGCTAATAACTGAACAATCTCATCATCTATCCTTCTTTCTTCTATGTTCGTTTGTAAAAAATTAATTTTGGTGTAGAAGCTTACACCCTTTTTAAATTCCTCATAAATAAAATCTAGATTATTCTCGGCAAGAGAATCTTTCTCTACCTGATTCATATCATCAATTAGTTCTTTTAGCTTGTGCAGCATTTTCTGTTTGTCATATTCATAATCTAGTTTGATGAGAATATGGTAAAGTTTTCCATTTAGCAAAAATGGCTTATAGCCTAAGCTATTAATAATATTTTCTTGATTTGGATATTTTTATTTATACCAATCATAAACTTTAAAAACATTCGACACATCTTCAGAGGATGGTTGAAAATCTATGTTTGAACAAGTTTTAGCTGTATCAGGATATAGTTTTTTTATTACTTGCCAAACACGCTTATTTAAAGGATATTGCGACTCTAATTTTTTATCTTCTGCTGAAATTTTTTCTTCAAAGTTATTGCCATTATTCATTCTAAAATTCTCCTGAAATTAGCGAGTTTAAACATACATATTGATGCGACTCTGGGTTAATTGGTTTCTTTACCATATCAGATACTCAATCAGATGGTCAAGGTTTATTTGTCTTAGGTCTGTGCGGTGATGACGTGGTGATTTTAAATGAGCCGGATTTTCAACCCCGTAAGTGGTGATGGGCGCTTGGATACGGGGCGATCTGCTTGCAGCAGCGCTTCGCTACTTTGCTATTGAAATTATGCCACCATCGGATAATTTGAAAAAACTTCAGGATAAAATACAGGAATATATATTAAATGGTTTTCGTTTAGGTTGGTTAATAAATCGGAAAAAACAGGAAGTAGAAATTTATCGCCCTGGACAAGAACTAGAGATTTTAAAATTGCCATTAACCTTGTCTGGTGAGGATGTTTTACCTGGGTTGGTAGTTAATTTGGGGAAAATTTGGGGATGATATCTGATACCCTAGGGTGGCGCAAGCCATTGTACTAATGCGAAGCGCCTAAGTGGTGTCTCAATGCACCAGTTAATCATTACTGTTGCGCTTGCACCTTAGAAGGTTTAGATAAACCCGAATCTTCTGGATTTAATAAAACCTCAAAAGGATATACACGACTGGTATTAGATGTAATCGGTAAAATCGTTACCGTAGTAGAAGCATTATTATTATAATCATTGCTAACAATCATTACAGGACGGCGTTTATCCATTTCTGACACCACTGCGGGACTAAGATTTGCAAAGTATATTTCACCACCTTTCATCACTGAGTCCATCCCCTACGGTTAAATCCCATTCTGGGTCAATTTCCTGCGATGCTTCCCGGTAAGCTCGTTCTAATTCTTGATAACGCAATAGCTCTATAGCTAATTCAATTACTGCTGAACGAGATTTACAGCCTTTATTTAATTTGTAATTTTCAATAAACTGCAATAAAGAGGATGGTAAAGAAATGGAAATTTTTTCAGATTGCATAATATTACCAATTAGTAACTATTCTCCTAAAACCTAATTATGGTTGGGGGATGATTGCATCTGTACTGAGGCGATCGCCCCATAGATCCCCGACTTCTGAAACTAAATTATCCTAGACAATCTCTAATGATCTAAGAAGTCGGGGATCTTAACCACCCGACATCTGATTAACAATATTCATAGTTTCCACACTCACCCTACACACCCGCATCAACAAATCTATCACCTGTTCTTTATAGTCTGCAAACCGGTAAGTATTAAACTTTTCCGCAATAGTCGGGTCCTTGGGTTTCTTCTCTTTATATTGATCTAAAATCCACTCCAAGGCGCAACGATTGCCTAACATATATTCCCATGCTATACTGGGTACACCTTGTAACGTGGTCACATCATCTAAGATAATACTTCCCTTGCTTTTATCAGCTTTTAACTTGGCCTTGGGTGTGGTTTGGTTACCCTTTAAAGGAATATCAACCCGACTGAGTTTGTAGGGTGTGACGGTTTCATAATTAATATGTAAATCCATGAGTTGTTTACCCCAGTCCACCCATTGGGGAAAGTTATCATATAAAGGTAACCGGGGAAAGTCTCGTTTTAAATTGAGTTCGTATTTTTGGCGGTACTCTGGGTTATGTAGCACCCCATAGGTGTAGTGAAAGATATCTATTTTAGTAATTGTTGTGTCTTGGTAATGGGTGTGAATTTGTTCTAGTCCCCAGTCGGTGATGTTATCTATGCGCTTTCCTTCTTTGTCGTATCTGTACAGGGGGAGACATTGACAACCTGCGGGTAAGCAATTTAAATCAATAATTGTTTTTACGGCTAGACAATGAAAATCTTTAGGTGATGAAAGTCCGGGTATGACTATAACCTTATTCTGACCATTTAAATTTTGTGAAAAAATCTCATAGTGATTTTGAGTCAGTCTATGATTAAATATTTTTTCTGTGTAATGATATAGCTTAAAATATGGTCTATATAAAGATAACTTTACTAGCTCTTGATTAAAAATAACTTTTATACCACTATTGAAATAACTTGTTAGGGAAGAACTCCATTTAATATAATTATTTATAGTTTTTGAAGCAACACAAGAGTTGTACACTTGAATCATGTTTTTCATTTTCTTGATTAAATCTAATTGATTCAAATCATAAACCCATTCATCTCTTGTAGTTTCTACCCCC